>JACQHA010000306.1 GCA_016199255.1 Deinococcus sp. | reverse complement strand
CCAGCCGTACCCTGGAACTGGTAGGCGTCAGTGAATGTGCCCCCCCCAACCCCCAGTCCGGGAAGAATAGCGTCCAGAGCCTGATCGGTGAAGCCCTGGCCGCGGAGCACCTCCCGCAAGCTCCGGTCGCCTGGAGCGAAACTTCCCTGCACCGGTTGATCAAGCGTCAGCACAATCCCGGCCAAAGTCCCTGCGGCCCCAGGGATACAGCCACTGAGTGCCCAGGCAACCAGCGCGATACCAGAGAGTAGACTGATGCGGTTCATAAAACACTCCTTTCTTCCGGCCCGGGTTAGGCAAGGGGCGTCTGGCCATCGTCTGCTCGGTGTCTTCGACACGTCCCAGACTTATGGCGTGGCTTCCGGCACAGGGCTCTCTGCGGCGGGGGGGAGCGTGACCACCACGTCCCCCGGCTGGAGGTTGCTCACCGCCCTTGTCGCGGCGTCGACAATCACTGGTGTCACTACTCCCAGAATCAGCAGGAGGTTCAGCTGAGCTGGAGAAGGGATATTCTCACACCCAGTCTGTCCGAGGGAGATGACGCAGGCGAAAGCCGACACCCCTGCGGGGAGAAGGAGTACAGCCGCAGTGAATGGTCCACCCACCAGGAGGTCCAGGCCGACACTGGCGGGATCGACCACATTCTGAATGACCACCGTGCGTGACTCCCGCCCAGCCAGGCGGAACTCCACCGTGTGCGATTGCCCCCGGCTGAGCGTCACCTCCAGGGAAGTGTGGCCTTGGAAGACCCCATCCACCAAGACCTCAGCCCCAGGCGGCTCTGAGGCCAGCGGGATCGTCTGGACAGCCCCGTGCATGGCCAGGCCACACCCGGCGAGCACCACTGCGAGCCCGGTGAGTGTGCTCAACCAACTCACCAGGTGACCGATAGTCCACTTGATACGCTTCCCTTCCCCGGCAGGCCTCCTCACGGCCGCTTGCCCCTACCACAGCCAATGACCCTGGTGTCACGGCAAAACCCGCTCGTTGTGCCTTCGAGGGCAAGGGTGGTCGGGTTCTCGTCGGCATCACTGTTGGTGATGATGAGCGTGTCAGAGAACGAGCCTTCCCCAGCGGGAGCGAACCGGAGGGTGAGGGCCTGCGCCTCCCCGGCAGCGATGGCCAACGGCGTGGCAGGGGGATTCACCAGGCTGAACGGTGCCGCTAGTCCGCTGAGGCCAAGAATAGTGAGGGGGGTCTCACCCACATTCCAGATCTTCAATGGAAAGTCGGCCGCCTGGTTCACCGGCTGGCCCGAGACATGCCAGGCCACGATGGGGTTCCCATCTGTATCGGTGACCCTGATCTCGCCTGAAGCCGGGCCCAGTATGGTGATGACCTGGCTGTCAGACTTGGTTGGGTCCTCAGTACTGGTGGCAGTGATGGTGGCAGTGCCGCCAGGTATCACTGAGGCAGGAGCAGTGTAGGTCCCGGTAGTGCCATCGATGGAACCAGCGGTGGCCGACCAGGTCACGGTGCAGACGGTACAGCCGGTCACTGTGGCCTCAAAGGTGAAGATCGCACTGACCGCCAGCTTGTCCCCTGGGGGTGAGGCAGTGATCGTGACCACCATACCCGGTCCGACAGACGGGCAGCTCGTGGCGGTGAGCACTAGCGCCGCGAAAATCAAGACTCCAACCACTAGGTGACCCACGGTGTACTTCATAGTCCTTCCTCCTTCCTGCCACCAGCCTAGACAGGGGGCGTCTTAGGGTGGTGAATTTAGCGGTGAGCCAGAAGTTCCCCTCCACGTATCTCATGCCTATCACGACTGATTTTTCGGAGTTGCAATGACTTCGCAGTTCACCACCGAGTTGTCCGGGGCCCTCCCGGACGCGATGATGCAGGCATCGAGATGGCCCCCATCCCCGCCGTCGAGCATGTCGTTGCCCACTGCGCCGTCGAGTAGGTCGGGGCCGTCGCCGCCAGTGAGGACGTCGTCGCCGTCGCCACCAGTGAGGGTGTCGGACCCGTCGCCACCGTCGAGCAGGTCGTTGCCCCTGCCTCCTCTAAGGTCGTCGTCGCCATCGCCACCACAGAGGTGATCGTTCCCGTCCAGGCCGTCGATCGTGTCGTTCCCGTCCAGGCCACTGATGATATCGTCGCCAGGGGTCCCCATCAGGGTATCGTCGCCAGGGGTCCCCAAAATCGTTGGATTGGCACAGGGGTTCGGTGGTGCGACTACTGCTGTATCGGCAGCCAGGGTCACTGTATAGCTGCCAGGTTGGCCGTTGAAGGAATTGACCACAACGGTGTGCGTGCTAGTCTGGACTAGGTCTGTCTGGATTGTCGGACTCGTGGTATTTCCCTGATCGCCCTTACCAATGTAACCAAGGCGCTGGCCAGCGCGAAAGAGCAGCATCACAAAGACCGGCACGTCGGCCGTGACGCGAAGTCTAATGGCCTGACCAGCTGTGCCCTGAAACGTATAGGTGTCGGTAAAGGTAGCTCTCCCCCTCCCGGCCACTGTTGGGAAGAGATCCGCGAAGTCCTGATCGCCGAGGCCCAGGTCGCGGAGCACGCTCTGCAAGCTCCGGTCACCTGGGGCAAAGGTGCCCTGCACCGGCTGATCCAAAGTCAGCACATTCCCGGCGGCCCCCTGCTGGACCCCAGGGACACAGCTGCTGAGCGCCAGGGCGACCAGGGCGATACCAAAGAGTTGACTGATGCGGTTCATAGTAACTCTCCTTTCTTTCTGGGGTAGAGCCCCTAAGCGCTCCAGCTGAACCCCACGGTGGCCAATGCTGACAGCACATACCGTGCGGAACGTGAGCCTCAGCATCTTTCTGCACCTCCTTGGGGAACCTACTGGGCTCCTTGGGCACCAGACTAGCTAAGGGGCGTGTAGCCCACGTGTAGTGGGGCGTGGAGTGCCGGGGGATATGGGCGTCCCAAGCATGAGCCAGACACTAAACGACTCCTCGCGCACACGGAGGTGGTCACGAATTCTTCTGCTGCGACAATGGCGTGGGTGGGTACACCTTGATGTTTGCTGAGGAGTACTAAGCGTCTGAGACGGCCTTTGGGTCGTCTCTTTTTTCTTATCCGTCCATAAGCTCCTTGTTAGGCTGGGACTGTAGCGTTACCTGTGATGCAACGTCTTTTCTGCTATGCTGACGAAACCGGCCAAGACACCCAAGGCCGCTTCTTTCTCGTGGTCGTGGTCATCACTGAGCAGGCCGTCAAAGATCAACTGAGCGCCAAACTCACCGCCATCGAGTGGCGGACTGGGAAACGCTCTATCCCCTGGCACCGGATCAACTACCGGCTCCGCCTGGCCTACCTGGCTGAGCTCGCCAATCTGCCGAGCCTGACTGGAGTGCTCTTCGCAGCCACCTACCAGCACGACCCACGCCCGTACCTCACCTTGACCGGAGAAGCGATTGCCAAGGCGGTGCAGGCCGTGGTCACGGGTCCCTACCACCTCACCGTCGTGATTGACGGCTTGAACGCTGCTGAGCAGCGGTACGTCATCAAGGAATTCCGCCATCGCACTATCCGCTTTCGCAAAGTCGTGGGCATGGCTGATGAGCAGAGTGAATTCTTGCGTCTGGCAGACGCTGTCGCGGGCTTCCTCCGCGATGTCGCCGAGGGCTCACCCTACACGAAAGATCCCAAAGCCCAACGAGCACTCGCCCTCGTGCGACGTCTCTGAGGCAATAAAAAACGCGGGGCTGTCTACACCCCGCACCCACCGTGGTTAGGTGGCTGGCCCTATCCCCTTTGCAGAGGCAGCCGCCATACGGCCGGTTTTCAGGCAAGCGTATTGTACCCTGTGCTGAACAGCCTGTCAATTCCCCTGCCTTGTTCTATGGTGCTCGGTCATCCCTCTCCTTTCATCCCCTACCCCTATGCCCCATGTCCGCCGCAGCACCACCGTACGCACCGTGGTCGTGGCCTGGCAGCGCCATGCCGATTGGGTGGAACAAGAGATCGCGAAATACGAACGCATCGGACACCCACTCCGTATCCTTGGCCACGCTCTGGGACGAGCTTATCCCCCTCTACGTGGGGGTGGAGCAGGAGCTTGACGAGTTCGCTACGGCTCATACCCAGTTTTTGGCCCTGAAGCGTCAGTTGGAGCGCCTGTTGGACTGAAGCGCTTTAGTCCGGCCGCTTCGGGCGCGGCTGGAGCCCTAGTACGGTCACTCTACGCCAGCCAGGGCGGGAGTCAAGGCCGGAAGTGGCTGCACTTCACCACCACTAGGAGCAAACCAAGATGAGAGCCCGCCACCCCAGCGGTGCCGGGCTCCGAACCTTAGTCGCTTTAGGGGTGCAGGTTTAGCCTCGTAGAGACCTCGCGGACATCATGGAACTCATACACCGGGTAGCAGAAGGTCGGATTTGTGTAACACTCCTCCACAATGGTGTAGGTCTGCGCGTGGGCACTCACATCCGCACGCCCTGGCTTGAGAGCAACAGGGAAGGCAAACAGCTCCGCTGTCCAGTCTTGGGTGCTGCCGTCACACATGAACTCAGGGGTGAACCCATAAGCTTGCACCACGACATAGCCACCCACAAGCTGGGAGGCCACTACGGAGACCATCGCCGTCTCATCAGCGTCGCACGTTAGCGTCCCGCGTACCGTAGGTGTTGCACCGCCCCTCGGAGGGACTGTGCCCCCATCGACCGTGAAGGCGTCGATATGGGCCACCGCTGGGCCAGTAGTAACTTGGAGCCCTAGCAGGGCCGCGACTGCCGCCGCAGCTACGAACATTACAGTCTGCTTCATACCCAACCTCCTTATCTAAGCGATCACGCGCTGCTCCTGTCTCCGCTGATGCGAGCCTCAATTCATAGCCACCACCCCCTGTAGACCTCTTCTCCTTGCCTTCTCCGGGTCTCTCCCCAGGATGCTGAGAGGAGCATAGAAATAGCGCGTGTCGTCTGCGTGGAGTGGGTGTGGAATGGGACATCTCGGGCACGTGCCAGACGAGGGAAACTGCGAGCAGAGGGGTGTGTTAAGCTAGAGCCGGAGTCAGCTGCAAGGGTGGAGGGAAGCGGAGGCATGGCAGAGCTGTCCATCTACACCCTCGGTGGCCTGCGCATCCAGCAGGGGGAAGCGGTGGTCCGGGTCCGGGAGCAGCGGGCGCAGGCCCTCTTGGCGTATCTGGCGGTTGAGCGGCGGCCCCATCCTCGGGAGGTGCTGGCCAGCCTGCTGGTGGGGGAGGGGGTGGGGGACCGGAAGGCGCGCGAGCACCTCCGCCATGCCCTCTGGGTGCTGCGCCGGGACCTGGGCGCGGCCGCAGAGCAGGTGGTGGTGGACGGGGACACCCTCCGCCTGGCTACCGCCACCTGGACCGACGTGGCTGAGTTTGAGACGCTGGCCTCTGGCCGGGACCCTCAGGGCTGGCCGCGGGCTGTGGCACTCTACCAGGGGCCGTTTCTGGAAGGGTTCTACCTCCCCGGGACCCTGGACTTTGAGGAATGGCTCCAGCAGACCCAAGAGCGCCTCAGGCAGCAGTACACCGGACTGTTACACCGTCTGGCAGAGCACGGGGTGGCCCGTGGCGCCCTGGCCGAGGCCCAGAGCTGGGTGCGGCGCCGCCTGGAGCACGACCCCCTGGATGAGAGCAGCCACCGGCAGCTGATGGTGTTGCACTACGCCGGTGGTGATCGGCGGGCGGCGCTGGAGCAATATGAGACCTGCCGCACCCTCTTCGACCGAGAGCTGGGGGTTGCCCCTGAGCCAGAGATGACGGCCCTTTTCGAATGCATTCGGGGGCAAGAGGACCCCCTGACCCTCCTGCGCCAGGTATTCCACACTGCGCCCTTGTCGCCCGCTCCACTCGCTCTGGTCCCTGAGCCCGCGCCTCTCCCAGCTGGGACAGTGCCGGCCCTCCACTCGGTTACTGAGGACGGCACGCTGCGCTGGGCCCAGGCCCCTGAGGAGCAGCCAGCGGAGGTCGCACCACTTCGAGTTCTGGACGCTCGCCGCCACAACCTCCCCGTGCCGCTCACCCGGCTGATTGGACGAGAGGGGGAGGTAGCGGCGGTCAAGCGTGTGCTCGGCATCACGCGGCTCCTGACCCTCACCGGGGCCGGAGGTTGTGGCAAGACGCGGCTCGCATTACAAGTAGCGGCGGAGCTGGTGGAGACGTTCGCCAATGGGGTGTGGCTGGTGGAGTTGGCGGCGCTGGCAGATCCTGCCCTGGTCCCCCAGGTGGTGGCCGCGGCGCTGGGGGTGCGGGAGGAGCCGGGTCGCCCGCTGATCGAGACCCTCACAGACTCTCTCCGGCCCAAGCAGCTGCTCTTAGTACTGGATAATTGCGAGCACCTGGCAGTGGCGTGTGCGGCGCTGGCCACCACCCTGCTGCGCAGCTGTCCAGGCCTCCGACTGCTTATGACCAGCCGGGAGAAGCTGGGCATTATTGGCGAGACCACCTGGCGGGT
>JACQHA010000303.1 GCA_016199255.1 Deinococcus sp. | reverse complement strand
GCCTGGCCCCAGGCGAGGCGCGCGCCCAAGTCCCGGTGCATGGGGGCAAAAATGTCCCCCTGCTGCCGGTCCAGGGCGTAGACGCTGCCTACAGCGGTGGCTTCGTTGCCGATACCGGTGTAGACGCCGCCCACAATCTTGCCCTGGCGATACAGCCGCACCAGGCGGTTTTCTAGTTCCCGCCCCTGGCGCATGAAGTAGTACAGCTTCAGGAGCTGCTCTTTGGTCAGCGCCAGCGAGGGCCGCTCTGGGACATTCCCCCCTCTGGGTGGGGCTGTCTCAGCCGAGGTCCGCTTGGCCATAGGGCTCCTTTCTGGGTATCAGCATACTGCGCAGCGCCTGGGGAGAGAGACCGCGCAGCTCACACTGGAACACCGCCCCAAAGTGGCGAATGGTGCTGGCCAACACCTCAGCCCGGCTGGGAGGCGGCACCACCACCTCTGCCAGGGAGGTTACTGCCTTGCCCACAATGCCACAGGGGACAATGTGCCGGAAATAGCCCAGGTCAGGGGAGATGTTCAGGGCAAAGCCGTGCAAGGTGACCCAGCGGCTAATGCGCACCCCAATAGCGGCCAGCTTGCCATCGCCCACCCAGACGCCGGTGTAGCCTGGCAGCCGCTGGGCCGCCAGGCCGTAGTCCCTGGCAACGCCGATCAGCACTTCCTCTAAAAGCCGCAGGTAGCGATGAACGTCCTGGCCGTACTGCCTCAGGTCCAGAATAGGGTAGCCCACCAGTTGGCCAGGGCCATGGTAGGTCAAATCGCCGCCCCGGTCAGTGGGCTCGAAAGTGGCACCGAACCGGGCCAGTTCGTGAGGCGGAAGCAGGAGATGTTGTAAGTTCCCCGTGCGCCCGGCAGTGTACACATGAGGATGTTCCAGGAGTAAGAGCACGTCGCCCACTTGTCCAGCCAGCCGCGCCTGGTGCAGCTGGCGCTGCAGCGCCCAGGCCTCGCTATAGCCTATGGTCCCCAGGTCCACAGCCAGGCACGCCAGCATTAGATATGGATCGCCCTCCCCAGCGCGTCCTCCGCCGCTTCCTTGATGGCCTCAGCCAAGGTGGGGTGAGAGTGCACCGTGCGGGCCAGGTCGGGCACTGCCAGTTCGTTGGTCATAGCCAACCCCAGTTCGGCAATGAGCTCGGTGGCGTCGGGGCCCACAATATGCGCCCCGAGGATCTCACCGTACTTGGCGTCGGCCACAATCTTCACCAGCCCCTCGCTGTCGCCACTGGCCAGCGCCTTGCCCGAAGCCCGCAGGGGGAATCTCCCGACCTTCACCTCGTGTCCCTGCTCTCTGGCCTGCCGCTCAGTGAGGCCAATACTGGCTACCTGAGGCTGGCAGTAGGCGCAGCTGGCAATGGTGTCATAGTTCACCCGGGAGTCCTGGCCAGCAATGACCTCAGCCACGGCCATGCCCTCGGCGCTGGCAGCATGAGCGAGTAAAGGTGGCCCGGACACGTCACCTATAGCGTAAATGTGCGGCACGCTCGTGCGGCAGTGCTCATCGGTGGCAATGAAGCCCTTGGCATCCAGCCTTACCCCGGCTTCGGCGAGCCCCAGGTTTTCCACATTGGGCATGACCCCCACTGCCACCAGGGCCAGTTCCGCCTGCAGGGTCTGGGGGCCGCCGGGAGTGCTGAGTTGCACCTCGACGCCACTGCTGCTGGCCTGGGCGCTCTCCACCCGGGTGCTGGTCAGGATGGTCACCCCGGCTCTGGCCAGGGACTTCTCTAGGACCACGGCCACTTCCACATCAGACTGGGGCAGCAGGTAGTCCAGCATCTCCACCACCGTGACCTGGGTCCCAAAGCTGCTATAGAAATAGGCAAACTCCACGCCAATGGGCCCGCCGCCCATGATTATCAAGGACCCGGGGGGAGTGTCCAGGGCCAGCGCCTCGTAGCTGGTCATCAGGCGCTGGCGGTCTATGGTGAGCCCGGGCAGCGATCTAGGCCGGGCGCCAGTAGCCAGGATCACATCACTAGCCAGCAGCTCGTCCGCTGCCTTCCCTTCAGCATCCACCACCTGCACCGTGCGGCCATTTAATCGCCCGGTGCCCTGCACCACGTCAATGCGGTTCTTCTTCATCAGGTATTCTACACCCTTGTTGAGCCGGCTGGCTACATTGCGGCTGCGCCTGATGATGGCGGGGAAGTCAAAGGCCAGGCCCTGGGTAGACAAGCCAAATTCACTGCTGCGGCGGAAGAGGCTATACACCTCAGCACTTTTCAACAGCGCTTTGGAAGGGATGCAGCCCCAGTTCAGGCATACCCCGCCCAGGGCGTCGCGCTCTACCACCGCCGCACGCTTCCCCAGCTGGGTAGCGCGAATGGCAGCCACATAGCCCCCTGGTCCGCCGCCAATGACTACCACGTCGTATTGCTTGCTCACTGGGCTGCCTCCTTTGGGCTCTGCCCCTCCCCCTAGCAGTCTACGCCCCGAGCGCCAGCGCCGCCTAGAGTTGTGGTACCCTCGTAAGCAGGTTTCGCCCAGGCGGCGACTGAGGAGATCATGGAAAAGAAAATTTACCTGAGCGGCCAGTGGAAGGTGACGAAAACCAAGCTGGAGGTGCGGAGCCCCTACGATGGCTCTGTGGTAGGGCATACCTACCGGGCCGGCCCAGCAGAAATAGAAGAGGCCATTGCCAGCGCGGTGGTGGCCTTTCAGCAGACCCGGAAACTGCCCAGCCACCGGCGCGCCGAGCTACTTTTCAAAGTGTCTGAGGGCATCAGGCGGCGGCGGGAGGAGCTGGCCCGCACCCTAGCCCAGGAGGCAGGGAAGCCCCTGAAGTCTGCCCGGGGCGAGGTGGACCGAGCGGCAAATACCTTTGCCGTTGCCGCCGAGGAGGCGAAGCGTATTGAGGGGCACTTGCTCCCCCTGGACCTGGACGCGGCCTCAGCAGGCCGCTGGGGGATCTTGCGCCGCTTCCCTCTGGGGCCGATTGCTGGTATCAGCCCTTTTAATTTCCCGCTGAACCTCGTGGCACATAAGGTGGCACCGGCGCTGGCGGCGGGGAACTCCATCATTATCAAGCCGGCGTCCGCCACTCCCTTCTCGGCCTTGAACCTGGCGGAGATCGTGCATGAAGCTGGCGCCGTGCCAGGGGCGTTCCAGGTGATCCCTTGCGCGGGCAGAGACGCCGGGGCCTTAGTGGAAGACCCGCGCATCAAGATGCTGACCTTCACTGGCAGTGCTGAGGTGGGCTGGGGGCTCAAGGCCCGGGCCGGGAAGAAGCGGGTGACCCTAGAGTTGGGCGGCAATGCCGCCACCATCGTGCACCACGATGCTGACCTAGAGCGCTCAGCGGAGCGCTGCACCTTTGGCGGCTTCTCCTTCGCCGGCCAGAGCTGCATTTCCGTGCAGCGCATCTATGTGCACGAGCGGGTGTTTAACTTCTTCATGGAGAAGTTCGTGCCCAAAGTCCAGGCACTGCGCCTGGGTGACCCGCTGGAGGAGGCCACCGACCTGGGGCCGCTGATTGACCGGGAGGCGGCAGAGAAGGCCAAAGCCTGGATTGACGAGGCGGTGGCTGGTGGCGCCAAGGTCGCGACAGGTGGCAAGCTGCGGGGGGCGATGCTAGAGCCTACGGTGCTAGTGGACGTCAAGCCAGACATGAAGGTGAGCTGCCAGGAGGCCTTTGCCCCGCTGGTGACCGTGGTGCCCTACAAAGAAGTGGATGAGGTACTAGCCCTGGTGAACGACTCGGCCTACGGGCTGCAGGCCGGGCTGTTCACTTATGACCTGCAATTCATCTGGAAGGCCTATGAGGAGATCGAGGTTGGTGGCCTGATGATCAACGACGTGTCCACCTACCGGATTGACCACATGCCCTACGGCGGTGTGAAGGACTCCGGCCTGGGGCGGGAGGGCTTGCGCTACGCCATTGAGGAGATGACCGAGCTCAAACTGCTGGGGCTGGATCCCAGGCTGGGGCAGTAGTCGAGCAGCTCTCGGTCGCCCCCATCTGACCCCCTAACCTGGCCTGTGCTCCCCAGTGCCCTCCGCCACCTGCCTGTCAGCGCCCCTGGTGTAAAATGGCGCAGCATGTGCAAGGGAGCCAAACTTGGGGAGGTGCTATGAAGGATAGAGGTGTGCTTTTGGC
>JACQHA010000034.1 GCA_016199255.1 Deinococcus sp. | reverse complement strand
GGCTGGAGCAGGTGCAGGAGTGCTACTAGGGCCCGCTGCCACTGGGCGCTGCTAGAGGCAAGCGAAGCCTGGGCGGCACTCAGTCCAGCCTGCAGTACAGGCAGGCCAATGGCCACTACGAGGAGCGGCAGAGCCAGGAGCAGCGGGGCCCAGAGTGCGCCCAGGGCGCAAAGCCCGGCCAGGGCAGCTATGACCAGGTACCACTCGGGCATCAGGGGCAACGACCAGAGTAGGCTGGGAGCAGGTGGAGCCAGAGTTTGAAAAGGCGCACTCCCCCAAGTCCCATGGTAGATGCGCTGCACCCGGCCCAGTAGGCGGGTGAGCCCGTTACCATAGACCCGCCCCACCCAGCTCAGGTGGCCGACGCTGCTGTATTTCTCCGGCCACTTGGCCTCCAGCAGGGCCTCAGCTTTGCCATACCCGCGCTGCTGCTTCCAGTAGGCCCGGACAGAGTTGCGGCGGTGGTGCCAGACCATTGCTGCCGGGCTGAAACCCAACGTCCAGCCCCGTTCCTGCAGGCGCCAGCAGATGTCCACATCGTCGCCTGCCACGCGGAACTGGGGGTCAAAGCCGCCGATGGCCTGGAGGGCGGTCTTGCGAAACGCCATGTTACAGCCGGGAATGTGCTCGGCCTCCTGATCAGAGAGCAGCACGTGGATAGGGCCACCTGGGGCGTGGGCCACGCACTCGGCAACAGGCCCATCACCGCTCGGCGCAATGTTCGGGCCGCCGACTCCGGCGTGAGCGGTGGTGAGAAACGTCGCCGCTAGATACGTAAGCCAGTGCGGGTCAGGGTAGGCATCATCATCGATGTAAGCCACGATCTCGCCAGTAGCTGCTGCCAGGCCAGTATTGCGGGCACTGCTCAGCCCCCGGTTCTCAGTACGAATCAACTGGAAGGGGTACTCGCCGGCAATCGCCGCAGTGGCGTCAGTGGAACCGTCATCAACCACAATCCCTTCGAAGTTGGGATACTCCAGCCTGGCCAGGCCTTCCAGGCAGTCTCGGATGGTCTGCTGCCCGTTGTAGCTACAGACCACCACCGAAATCCGGGGCCAGGGCAGATCCAAGGGCACCTGCGAGAACGCCCGGCGAACTGCTGCCAGTGCCGGCTTGGGGCGGCGCTGGCGGTCAGTGATGCCAAAATCCCAATCAGTAATGTCAGAGCCTCCCCGGTGCCACTGGTCGGTCCAGGCAAAGACAAAAGCGCCGGCACAGCCAGCAGCGAACGCCGTGCGGATCTGCCAGTCCAGCACCTGGGCCTGGGTGGTTTTGCCCTGCCTCCGGCTGTCCAGGCCGATCTCCGCCAGCACCAGGGGCCGGTCCTCAGCCAGGTTGTGCAGGCGCGCCAGATAAGCAGCCAGGCGCTCCTGGGACTCCAGGTAGACGTTAAAGCAGAGGAAATCAACAAAGGGAAGCGGTAAGTACTCCGTGGAAGGATAGTTCACATACGTAACCAGGCCGCCGGGATCTTCGGCTTTGGCTATGTGGTAGAGCCGCCGGAGAAAGCGCCCTGAACGGCGCTGGCCATGCCAGCGCACAATAGGCGCGGGGATCTCATTGCCAACAGCGTAGCAGAGCACCGCCGGGTGACCGGCACAGGCTCTCACTCCCGAGCGCACTTGCTCTTCAATAGACTTGACACGCCGCTGGTCGTCGAGAAAAGCCATATGCTGCTCCCAGGGCAGGCCCACCATGACCCACAGGCCCTGGCGCTGGGCGGCGTCCAGCAGCCAGCGCGGCGGCACAGTATAAGTGCGAACCGCGTTGATACCATTGGCCGCCATCTGGATAAAGTCCTGCTCTACTACGGCTGGAGCGGGATAGGCACTGCCGTCATCACCTGGGCGGAACGTGCCATAAGTTACGCCCCGGACATACAATTTTTCAGAGCCTACGAAGAGGAACTTGCCGCGCACTCCTGGCCGGGAAGAAGCCGCCCCAGCAGGTGACGGGCGCTGCCTGGTCACGGTTTGGCTGTCCATAAACCGCTACTGGCGCTGGCCGCGGGCCTAGCCAGTGGCGCTGTCACTCCTAGGCTGGATGAGCGGCCAAAAGAAAGATAGGTGAAGCCCAGCGCCGAGAGCAGGCTGCCTTCCAGGACGTTGCGCCCATCAAGCACTAGCCGCCCCCGCATGAGGGTGCGTATCTGGCGCCAATCCAGGGCCAGGTAGTCTCGCCACTCTGTAGCGAGCAGCAGGGCATCGCTTCCCTGGGCCACTTCATAGGCATCGTGGCAATACTGGACCTGGGGCAGGACCCGGCGAGCGTTAGGGATGGCGACGGGATCATGGGCCCGGACCGCTATTCCGGCTCCCAGCAGGCGGTTAATAATGTCCAGCGCCGGCGCATCCCGCAGGTCGTCAGTATCAGGCTTGAACGCCAGGCCCAGCACACCCACAGTGGCATGGGGGAGCATCCCCAAAGCCGCCCGCAGCTGTTCAAAAGCCCGTTCCCTCTGGCGGGTATTGACCTCGGATACTGCTTCCAGAATGGCTGGCCGGCGCCCGTGACTGGCAGCAGTGGCTGCCAGGGCGCGCACGTCCTTGGGAAAACAGGAACCTCCCCAGCCCAGACCAGCCCTCAGGTAGGCGGGGCCGATCCGCCGGTCAGAACCCACAATCTGGGCCACCTCTTCAATATCAGCCTCTACTGCCTCACAGATGGCAGCCACCTCGTTCATGAAAGAGATGCGCGCCGCCAGGAACGCATTGGCGGCATACTTGGCCAGCTCTGCCGAGCGGCGGCTGCACCTCACCACTGGAGCGGCCAGCCCAGCAAAGAGCTGGGCCACTGCTGCTGCCGCCGCAGGCCGGGAAGCTCCGATCACCACCCGGTCGGGCTGCAGGAAGTCCTGAATAGCCGAGCCTTGCCGGAGGAACTCGGGGTTTGATACCACCCCGATCCCGCGCCGCCTGGAATAGGCAATGAGCTGGGCAATCTCATCAGCAGTCCCTACCGGGACTGTGCTCTTCATGACCAGAATCAGACCTGGCCGGGCGTGCTCCAGAACAGAGCGCACTGCGGCATACACATAGCCCGTGTCAGCCTGGCCGTCAGGACCAGAGGGGGTATTCACCGTGATAAACACAAACTCTGAGCCTGGGATCGCAGCAGTATAGGCATTGGTGAAGCTCAGGCGGCCAGTGCTGTGGTGGCGAGCCACCAGCTCGCTTAGCCCGGGCTCATGGATCGGTACCGCACCGCGCTGCAAGGCAGACAGCCGGCGCGGGTCGATCTCCACGCCTACCACAGTGTGACCTAGTTCAGCCAGGCAGGCAGCAGTCACCAGGCCAACGTAGCCGGCACCGATGACGCTGACGGTGGACACAATTTCCCTCCGAATCTATCCGAATCTATACGTAAGTACACTCAGTCAAATCCATCATCCACCAGAAACTTGCGAACTGCTCCAGGGGCTAACCCCATCACTCAAAGGAGCAGGGCCGGTTTCTCACTCTAGAGATCGAGTTCTTACCAGATTATTACTGCCTAGCTAACCTGAAAGTGCCATTTTCAGCTAGGCTGGGGCATAGGCAAAGCCGAGGAT
>JACQHA010000304.1 GCA_016199255.1 Deinococcus sp. | reverse complement strand
CCAACCATCGGGTCAAGGGTCGAAAATAGCGTCAGCCCCGTAGGGGATTGAAACAAGAGGCCCAAGAGGGCTCCAGAGAGCGCCTGATGGGTCGAAAATAGCGTCAGCCCCGTAGGGGATTGAAACAGCTAGACATCCCCATCTCTACCCTGTTGCGCTGGAGTCGAAAATAGCGTCAGCCCCGTAGGGGATTGAAACACAGCTCGATCAGGACCAAAGTGACTGGCGGCAAAGTACTGGGGGACAAACAAGTAGTCCGCCAAGGTAGCCAGCTCCCAGACATCTGGAGGAGCCTCATCCAGGTCAGCTACCACCGGCACTCCCACCTGCCGGGCAGCTTGCGCCGCCGCCCGGGCGCCAGCTACCCAGCGGCCATCAACGAGCAGGCAGTCATAATGAGCCATGGTGGCCAGGGGTAGCGTGTCTGGGGAGACCTCGGGGAACTGGCCCGGAAAGGCGGCAATGTGGCGCTCGCCGGTGGCGGCATGCACCAGGATGGCGCTGCTTTGCGTGCTGGCACCGCTCAGCACCAGCACGGTACTGGTGTCAATCCCCTCAGCGCGCAGGCCCTCCAGCACCTGCCGGCCAGCCGGGTCATCTCCCACCCGGGTCCAGACACTCACCTGGGCCCCCAGCCGGGCAGCCGCCACCGCCGCGGTGGCCATCACTCCCCCGCCTTCTTGCCGGTGGTCCTGGGCTATGACCCGGGGCAGTGCGGCGTTAAGCTCCGGCACCACATAGAGATAGTCCACGCACGCCGTCCCCACTCCCAGAATGCAGCTCATAGCAGTAGCCCCCGCCCCTGGAGCAAGTGTAGCGCGAAGGGCCGCGAAAGGGCAGCCGGGGGATCCTGTCTGACCAGCGGCACCAGGTCCCCTATAATGAAAAACCAGGAGGTCATCACTCTGCGCAGAGAGACCCAGAACTGGCTGAAACAGGCCAGATTAGAGCTGGAACTAGCCGAGGCTACCCTTGGCTGCCAACGCTACCCCAGCAGACATCTATGATGCCCTCACCACTGGGCCTCTGCTGGAGGCGGCGCAGAGGGTACTGACATGGGTAGACTCGGTATTGACCAAGACGCCTTAGAGACCTTCCTCCAGGCAGTACGCACTCGCTTCCCCCTGGTGCGGGCTATTCTATTTGGCTCCCGCGCCAGAGGGAATGAACTGCTGGAGAGCGATTACGATCTGATCCTGGTTTCCCCTGCCTTCGCCCCCATCCCCTTCCCCACCCGGGCGGCGGCCATTAACGATCTCTGGCACCTAGACGCGCCCCTAGAGGTGCTGTGCTACACCCCAGAAGAGTTCCAGCGCAAAGCCCAGGAGATCAGCGTCGTGGCAGAAGCAGAGCGGGAGGGGATGGAGCTCATTGCCTAGAGATACGGTCATTCCTGCAGCGGGAGGAGCCGCCGGGGAGCTATGTAGGAAACCCCACGAGCTGCCGGGGCAAACTGGCACCGTTCAATAGCT
Source organism: Deinococcus sp. (assembly GCA_016199255.1). Lineage (GTDB taxonomy): Bacteria > Deinococcota > Deinococci > JACQHA01 > JACQHA01 > JACQHA01. The sequence continues at coordinate 752 of JACQHA010000304.1, read as the reverse complement.
CGGCATGCCGCAAGTAGTCGAACCACACTGGGAGCAAAGGCCCCCAGAGCCTTCCTTGACGGTGATGGGGATTTCCTGTACTCCATCCATCACTGTTGCCCGCACTACCGGTTTCTTCCAGAACCAGAAGTACCAGGCAATGAGCGCTATTAGCCCCAGCCCTAGCACATTCACCAGCACCTGAAGACCACTCACCTCATACCTCCCGGGCCCGGAACAGCGGTTCCACGTCGTCTTCTCCACTGCCACACTCTAGGCCACCTGAAAGATGGGCCAATGACCGAAGGTCCCAGGCTAGGGAAGTGAATCCAGCAGCACGCGCATCTGGTGAGCGCCCAAGTTGCACACTAGGGTGAAGCGCATGCGATGACTGATGCGCTGCTGCGATATGAGTGTGGGGGGCGCTGGCCAAGCCCAGAATGCCCACCAGGGCACCCGCTCCTCATACAGGCTCATAGTGTGCAGGCCGTCGGTGAACACTAGGTGAGCGAGATTGCCCTCAGGCTGCATCACCCCAACAAACCGGAAGCCGTGCGGGAGTTGCGCTGGCAGCCGCAGCGCCAGGCCAGATGTGGCGCTGGCCTCAGCCAGGGTAAAAAAGCGCAGCGACTGGTCAACTAGAGGAGGGCTGGCAGACAAGCGGGCCACCAGAGCCCGGTCCGCCTCACTTACCTGGTAGGTGAGAGCCACGAACTCTCTTACCTCCACCAGAGTGCCAGTGTGGTTGTACACCTCGCGCCGCAGCTCCAGGT
>JACQHA010000033.1 GCA_016199255.1 Deinococcus sp. | reverse complement strand
GGCGCCGGCATGGTGCTCAAAGTGGACATCTTGGAAAGGGCCATTGCCGATAACCTGGCGGAAGAAGTGATCCTCTTGACCCCAGACGGCACCCCTTTCACCCAGGCGCTGGCCCAGGACTTAGCGGGCAAGTCGTCCCTGACCCTGGTATGCGGCCGCTACGAGGGCTTCGACGCCCGGGTAGAGACGCTGGCGACCCGGCTGGTGTCCATTGGCGACTATGTGCTGATGGGAGGTGAGCTGGCAGCAGGGGTCATTATTGAAGCCACGGCCCGGCTGCTGCCGGGGGTGCTGGGCGACCCCCAGTCGGCCCAGTGCGACTCGTTCACTGCTGGCGTGCTGGACAACCCCGAGTATACCCGGCCCCTGCTGTGGCGCGACCTGGCAGTGCCCGAGATCCTGCTCTCCGGGCACCACGCCCAGGTAGCCAGGTGGCGGCGCCGGGAGGCACTGCGGCGCACCCTGGAACGCCGCCCTGACCTACTGGAACAGGCCTTACTCAGCGAAGAAGATCGAGAAATCCTCCAGGAGTTGCGCTCCTCCAAAGCTGGGGACTAAAATAAACCCTTTGGAGGGTTGGCCATGAAGATCAACCGCGGCTCCATCCTAAGAGCCATTGAGCAGCCGCAGCTGCAGAAGCGCCCGGTCTTTGGGCCGGGGGACACAGTGAAAGTGCACTTTAGGGTGAGCGAGGGCACCCGCACCCGGGTGCAGACCTTTGAGGGCCAGGTGATTGCCATGCAGAATGGCGGCGCCCGGCGCTCTTTCACGGTGCGCAAGGTGTCGTTTGGGGAAGGGGTGGAACGGGTGTTCCCCCTGCACTCGCCGCTCATTGAGTCCATTGACATTGTGGACACCGGCAAAGTGCGGCGGGCCAAGCTCTATTACCTGCGAGGCCGGCGCGGCAAGGCGGCTAAGATCAAGAGCCGCCGGCGGCGCGAGGTGCCGGAGGAGGTTGAGGTGGTAGCGGGCGCTGAGCCGGCTGCTCCCGAAGCCCCCAAGCCGTAAGGCCTGGCCAGGTGGGAGTGCCCTCCTGGAAACTGGAACAGGCCGCCCAGGCCACTGGCGCTTCACGAATCGCCGGCATTGATGAAGCCGGGCGCGGAGCGCTGGCCGGGCCGGTGGTGGCGGCGGCGGTGATTCTTTCCCCCAGGGGCCGCCCTCCCTGGCGCGATTCCAAGCAGCTCGACCCCCAGCGGCGCAGCGAGTTATTTCAGCTCCTTAAAGAATCAGCCCTCATTGGCATCGGCAGCGCCACTGCCCAGGAGATTGACCAGCTCAACATCCTCCAGGCTACCATCCTGGCCGCCACCCGGGCAGTGGCGGCGCTGGCTGAGCCGCCAGACTATTTGATCACCGATGTGCTGCGGCTGCCCTTGCCTTTGCCCCAGAACCCGGTCGTGCGCGGCGACCAGCGCTCCTATTCAGTGGCCGCCGCCTCCATTGTCGCCAAAGTCACCCGGGACCGGCTGATGCTGGAGGTAGACCAGCGCTATCCTGGCTACGGGTTTGCGGCCCACAAGGGCTACGGCACCCCCGAGCACCTGGCGGCGCTGGGCCGGCTGGGCCCCTGTGTGGAGCACCGCCGCTCCTTTCGCCCCGTGGTCCAGGCTGGACTGTTTTAGGCCCCCGCAGTATGCTACCCCTGGGATGCGGCCAACCGGGCCCCACTTGGGAACCGGGGGCAGTGAGGCAGCGTAATGAGCGACGTGAACATTGGCCTGGTGCGCGAGCTCAAGGCTGGTTCAGAAGAGGCTTGGGCCAAGCTGGTTCAGCAGCACCAAGCCGGGATCATTAACTATCTCTACCGTATGGTGGGGGACTATCAAGAGGCGCTGGACATGGCCCAGGAGTGCTTTTTCCGGGCCTGGAAAGGGATGAAGACCTTTCAAGAAGGCCGCCGGTTCACCCCCTGGCTCTACGCCATTGCCCGCAACGTGGCCATTGAGAAGCGCCGGAGAAGGCAGCACCCCAGCTTCTCCCTGGAAGAGGCCAATGAGGAGGTAGGGTTCGAGGTGACCGGGGGGACCGACCCCATTGAAGAGGCCACCTTCTCCCTGGACGCCGGGCGGGTGCAGGCGGCACTGGCCATGCTTCCTGAGGAGTTCCGCACTGCCGTCACCTTGCGCTACGTGAACGACCTGGGCTATGCGGAAATTGCCGAGGTGATGGGGGTGGCGGTAGGCACCGCTAAGAGCCGGGTGTTCCGGGGAAAGGCGATGCTCGCGCAGAAACTGAAAGAAGAGCTGCCAATTTTGGAGGGGGTACCGGCATGATGAGATGCGATGATGAGCTGCTCCACGCTGGCACCGAAGGACTACTGGAGCAGCGGGACCAGGAGGCCCTGGAGCATCACCGCTCGGTGTGTCCCCGGTGCCGGCGGCTGTTCGATGAACTGGTAGCGGTGCAAAAGAGCCTGCGGGCCCTGCCCCGTATCGATGTGCCAGCGCACTTCGTCCGGCTCTGCCTGGGGCGCCTGCACCAGCCACCAGCGCACCGCCAGTGGTGGGAGTATGGCCTGGCCCTGGGCGCAGCGGCAACGGGGATCATAGCACTGCCCCTGGACCGCCTGGAGCGGCTGGGGCTCAAGGTCCCTGGCTGGGTGGAGGGCACCGTCCGGCAAGCCGAAACAGCACTGAGCAGTCCCCTGGGCCTATTAGACCGGGTGCCCTGGTGGGGCATTGTGGTTTATGTGGTGGTGGTCAGCGGCCTGGTACTGGCTTTTTCTGCCAGCAAATTCTGGCGCCGCAAGTAGGGGCGCACGGCCGTGCGCCCCTACTGACAGAACCTGTAGGGCGCACCCGCGCGGGATGAAACGATAGGGGTAGGGGCGGCCCCCTGTGGCCGCCCTCGTCAGGAACGGCCCCAAACCGGGC
>JACQHA010000321.1 GCA_016199255.1 Deinococcus sp. | reverse complement strand
GTAGCCGTAGCCCGAGCCCATTTCAAACACCCGGTGGTAGCCAGCGGAGCGGGTGAGGATATAGAGCAGGCGGCCCACTTGCGATCCCACAATGGGGAAGCGCCGCCGCTCCGCTTCCTGCTCCATCTCAGCCAGCACCGCATCACCGTGGTCCCCCAGGTTGCGAATGAACTCCTCGATTTGCGGATGCACAATGTCCATGGCCAGTCTCCCCTTTCAGTTTGAGCCAGCACTTGTCCGAGAACTGCCTGCCGCCCCGCCTACTTTACTATCACGAGTATAATGTCCCAACAGTTCGACAGGAGAAGTCATGCGGCTTGCCCTCACCGATGAACAGCGCCTGATCCAGGCCAGTGTGCGCCAGTTTGCCCAGGAGCACCTGCGGCCGATTGCCGCCGAGCTCGATGCCAGCGGGCGCTTTCCCCAGGAAACATTGCGGCTCATGGGGCCGCTGGGGCTTTTGGGCATGACTGTGCCCGAGCACTGGGGCGGCGCCGGCACCGACCTGGTGAGCCTGGCGCTGGCCATTATGGAGGTGTCCAAGGCCTGCGCCAGCCATGGCACCATTATGGCGGTGCAAAACGCCCTGCCCACCCAGGCTCTCTTGCACGACGGCACTGACTTCCAGCGGGAGCACTACCTCCGCCCTCTAGCCCAGGGGCGCTCCCTGGGGGCTTTCAGCCTGAGCGAGCCGGGCTCTGGCTCTGACGCCGCCAGCATGCAGAGCCGGGCGGAAAGGGTGCCTGGAGGTTATCGCCTTTTCGGCACCAAGGCCTGGGTCACCTCTGGTGGCGAGGCAGACGTGTACTTGACCATGGTGATGACCAACCCCAGTGCCGGCTCCGGGGGTATCACCGCTTTTCTCCTGAAGCGCGAGTGGCCGGGGATCAGCTTTGGCCCACCCATTGAGAAGCTGGGCATCAGGGCAGCGGTGACCACGCTCATGTACTTGGATGGGGTGTTTGTGCCGGGCGAGAACCGCGTCGGCGAGGAGGGAGCGGGGTTCAAGCTGGCGCTGCGCCACCTGAACGCGGGCCGGATTGGCATCGCTGCCCAGGCAGTGGGCATTGCCCAGGCGGCGCTGGAAGCCAGCATTACCTACGCTAAGCAACGGCAGCAATTCGGCCAGCCTATTGGCGAGTTCCAGGCGATCCAGTTCATGTTGGCCGACATGGCCACCACTCTGGAGGCGGCGGAATTGCTCATGTTGCATGCCGCCTGGCTCAAGGACCAGGGACAGGACTACATTGCCGCCGCTAGCCAGGCAAAAGTGTTTGCCAGCGAAGCTGCAGAGTCGATCACCAGCCAGGCGATTCAGATCCACGGGGGCTACGGCTACTGCCGGGAGTTCCCTGTGGAACGGCACTACCGGGACGCCCGAGTCACCAGCATCTATGAAGGCACCAGCGAGATTCAGCGCATCGTCATTGCCCGGGAGATTCTGAAGCAGCGTTGACTTCAAGCGCGCCGGAGCCTGTTCCCCCGCCTGTATAATCAGCCCAGGCTGGGTGCCAGGGGCACTAGGAAGGAGCCATGCACAGCTTTGGCCTCACTGATGAGCAACGGCAGCTCCAGGCGCTGGCGCACCAGTTCAGCGTTCGGGAGATCCAGCCGGTGGCGGCGCACCACGACCGGGAGCAGCGCATGCCCTGGGAGATGCTGCACCAGGCTTTTGCCGTGGGGCTCGTGCACGAGATCATCCCCGAGCAGTACGGCGGCGCCGGGCTGGGCTTTCTGGATTCCGCGCTGGTGGGCGAAGAGCTGGCCTGGGGCTGCATGGGGATCTACTCGATCCTCATGGCCTCGGAGCTGGGGATTCTCCCGATCATCTTGGCCGGCAGCGAAGAGCAGAAGCGGCGCTGGCTGCCCCGCTTCAGTGAAAAGCTCTTGCTGGCCTGCTTTTCCCTGTCCGAGCCGGGCAGCGGCTCCGACGCTGGCTCCATCAGTACCTTCGCCGAGCGCCAGGGGGACGAGTATATCGTCACTGGCACCAAGTGCTGGGCCACAAACGGCAGGGTGGCGGAGCTGCGCGTGGTATTTGTGAAGACCGACCGCAAGGCCGGTACCCAGGGGATCACCGCCTTGGTAGTGGAGGGCAACCCGCCTGGCCTGGACTGCTCCAAAGAAGAGGACAAAATGGGCCAGCGTGCCGCCAACACGGCGGTGCTGGTGTTTAACCGGGTACCCATCCCGGTAGCCAACCGCCTGGGTGCTGAAGGGGAAGGGTTCAAGATCGCCATGCGCACCTTGGACAAGACCCGCATCAACGTCGGCGCCGCCTCGGTGGGGCTGGCGCGGCGCGCCCTGGAAGAGTGCCTGGCCTATGCCAAGCAGCGCGTGCAGTTCGG
>JACQHA010000316.1 GCA_016199255.1 Deinococcus sp. | reverse complement strand
GGGCGGCGGCGGGGTCGGTGGGGGGGAGTCGGCGGCGAATCTCACCCAATCTACTGCGGCGTGCTTCAGCCCAGAGGTGAGTGGGGGGGTAGACCAGGGGACGTAGCGGTACTCCAAGCGGAGGCGCATGGGCTGGGGCTGGGGCACGAAAGGCGTCTTGCGGGTCTCTTCAAAGCAGCGGTTAGACCCAGGGACAATGCGCCGGCCATCGAGGTAAAACTTGATGGAGTTCTGGCTCCAGGCCACCTCGTACTCGTGCCAGTCCCGGACATCTATGCCCAGGCCAGTGGCCGGGCAAGTGATCTTGTAGCGCTCTTCGGGAATCTTCCCGGGCACCCCCACGTGTACCACAAACCACAGCCAGATGCGCCCGTTCTGGTCAGTGTAAATCTCGATCAGGTCAATTTCATCATGGGTAGTGTCTGAGAGCAAATAGGCGGCACAGATCGTGGCTTCTACTGGATCGCACCTGAGGCGCACCCGGTAATTCCCGTTCCCGAAGTTCTGCTGGCTGGTATACACCTGGCTGGCCAGCCGGTCGGGACAGGCCAGGCCGTGGTTGCGGGCTTCAGCCTGCAGGTCTAAGAACCCTGCATCGTCCAGCGCCACATAGGACGAGCGGAAGTCCAGGCAGAGGCCGGGGAGCTGGTCCACCAGCTCGTTGCGCACCACCCAGCGCTCCTGGTAGGTCTCTGGATCGGTGAAGGTCTCGCGGAAGAAGAGGATCTTTTGGGAGTTTTCCAGGATGACCAGGTCATTCTCCCCCTCGGGGGTAGGCTCGGGTGGCGGGGGTGGGATGATCGGCAAGGGCTGGCTGCAGCCCGCCGCCAGGCCGAGCAGGATCAGGCCCAGAAGCGCTGGAGTGCTGGTCTTTCGCCCATTGCCCATCAGCTGCTGCATGAGGTGTTGTTTCATGCAATGCCCTGAGATTCTAGTCCGCGAACTGGATGCCGCCTTCTAGGGAGGCGATGCGCACCAGTGACTCGATGGGGTAATTGCCCAATTGGGCCCGGCCGCCAGAGAAGGTCTTCTCCACCACAAACCCCAGGCCCACCACTTTAGCGCCGGCCAGCTGGCTGATTTCCAGCAGCGCCCCGACGGTTTTGCCGCCGGCCAGAAAGTCGTCAATAATCAGGATCCGCTCACCTGGCTTCAGGTAATTCTCACTTACCACAATGTCAAACACCATGCCCTTCGTGGGCGAGAATACCTGGCGCCTGAGGGTCGGCCCCTCGATCTGCATGGGCTTGTGCTTCTTGGCGTACACCATGGGCACGTCCAGGGCAATGGCGGTAGTGAGCGCCGGGCAGATCCCCGACGCCTCGGCGGTAAGCACCTTGGTGGGGGAGTGGTGGCGGAAGCAGCGGGCGAACTCGGCGCCAATGGCCGTCATCACCTGGGGGTTCACCTGGTGGTTGAGAAAGGAATCCACCCGCACCAGCCCAGAGCTGGAAGCGCTGCCCTCTAAGGCAATCAGCCGGCGCAGCTCGGCGCGGACATTCACACCCGGCTCCCGGCCTGCAGGTGCTGCCCGGTAATGCCCCGGGACAGCCGGCTGGCAAAGAAGATCACCGGCCCCACCACGACCTCCCCCAGCTCAATATCCCGCGTCTGGTCTGGGGGCGGCGGCACCACCGCGTTCACCTGGATGCGCGGCTTCAGCTCTTCCGCCATGGAGCGAGCCAGGCCAATGATCCCGGCCTGGGCGGCGGCAATATGGGGGCGCATTACCCCTTCGGGCTGGGCCGGCGCCACCAGAATAATCTGCCCTGGCACGTCCCGCGCCGCCATAAGCCGGGTGGCGGCCTGGGACACCAAAAAAGCCGCCTTGAGATCAGCGTTTATCACCTCTGACCACTCGAACTCGGAGAGCGACAGAAGCGTCGCCGAGCCAATCACTGCCGGGGTGGTGACCAAAACATCCACCTGGCCGAACAGTTCAGCAATGCGCTCAAACCCCGCTGCCACCTCTAGGCCAGTGGTGGGGTCGATCTTAATGGGGATGGCCCGCCCCCCCGCCTCTTCAATCTCGGTAGCCACCCTGGTGGAGTCCTCCGGGTCAGGGTCCAGCACCACCACGTAGGAGCCAATCTGGCCAAAGGTGCGGGCGATGGTGCGGCCAATGCCGCTGCCGGCATTGCTAATCACCACAATCTTGGACTCCATTTTGAGGTCCATGTGCCTAGAATTGTATAACCGGTGTGCACCGGCTGCAACGAGGGCAGCTTGGGCCTATGTTATAATCCTGTTTTGACTTTGGAGGCTGAGGAGGCTGAATGGTAGAGCAAGCGACTGGACGGAATCTCACTGAGGGGGTGATAAAGCAGCAGGAAGATAGCACGCAGGCGGTGAGCCAGGCAGCTGAGGAGACCAGAGCGGATATTTCCCCAGACGCCAGTAAAGCAGACAGCACAATTGCCGGCAGCCAGGCTGAGGACATGGTGTCCATGCAGGAACTGCTGGCCCAGGAGAGCGCCAGTTACCGGGATGTGCACCGGGGCATGGTCGTCAAGGGCCGGGTGGTGTCGGTGACGCCTGAGGGTGTCATGGTCGATATTGGCACCAAGCTGGAAGGACTCATTCCCTTTGGCCAGCTCTCCAGTAAGGAGCTGGCTGACCCTAAGACCTACTTGCACCCCGGCGATGTGGCCACGGTGTACGTGGTGCGCGCTGATATTCCCAATGCCACCATTATTCTCTCCAAGAAGCGGGCGGAGCAGGAGGAAGCCTGGAACGAGATCCAGGAGTTTTCTAAGAACAAGACACCAGTAGAGGTGGTGATTGCCGAGCGGGTGAAGGGCGGCCTGGTGGCCGACATCCAGGGCATCAGGGCGTTCCTGCCGGCTTCGCAGGTTGATGTGCGCCGGGTCAATGATTTAGTGCCCTATGTGGGCCAGAAGTTCAAGGTGCGGGTGGTGGAGCTGAACCGCCGCCGCAACCGGGTGATTATTTCCCGCCGCTCGGTGATTGAGGAGGAGCAGGCTTTAGTCAAGAGCCACACCCTGGCCCAGCTCAAGCCCGGGTTCGTCGCCGAGGGCGAGGTGGTGGAGATCACCGAGTTCGGCGCCTTTGTGAACCTGGGCGGGATTGACGGCCTGGTGCACCGCAGCGAGCTCACCTGGGGCCGCTTCCGCCACCCCAGCGAGGTGGTGAGAAAGGGCGACCGGGTCAAGGTGGAAGTGCTGGACATGGACTTGGAGAAAGAAAGAATCAACCTGTCCATGAAGAGCCTGATCCCTGACCCCTGGACGACAGTGGAGCAGCGCTACTCCATTGGCGACCGGGTCAAGGGCAAAGTCACCAACCTTACCAGCTTTGGCGCCTTTGTGGAAATTGCCCCTGGCCTGGAGGGCCTGATCCACGTCAGTGAGATGTCGTGGACCAAAAGAATCCGCCACCCCAGCGAGGTGCTGAAGAAGGGCGACGAGGTGGAGTCGGTGATTCTGCGAATTGACCAGGCCAACCGCCGCCTCTCTTTAGGCCTGCGCCAGACCCAGCCTGACCCCTGGTCCAGCCTGCCCGATCGCTACCCGCCGGGTACCATTGTGGAAGGCAAGATTACCGGCATCACCGAGTTCGGGGCGTTCATGGAAGTTGAAGAGGGCATTGAGGGCCTGATTCACATTAGCGAGCTGGCCCACGAGCGCGTCGAAGACCCCCGCCAGGTGGTGAAGAAGGGCGACGTGGTGCAGGCGGCGGTGCTCAACATTGACCCCATTGAGCAGCGGGCGTCGCTCTCCCGGCGCCGGGCGCTGCCCCAGCCCGAGGTGGACTACTCTGCCCAGCCCCAGCCTGAGAGCTTCCAGCCCCCCACGGAAGGGGAGCGGGGCGGCCGGCGGAAGCGCGCTAAGAGCGGCGGCAAGAAGCGGCGGGATGCGGAGTACTACGACGACTACGAGATGGAGACCATTACCCCAGCCACTATTGGCGATGTGTATGCTGACCTGTTCGCCGATTTCAAACTGGAGGATGAGGAGGAGAAGCGGCCGGAGAATAAGCCGGGGAGCTAAGAGTGCGCAAGCCAGCTCCTCCGGCCCGGATTGGCGCTGTTATTCCAGGATCGCCGGCGGCCCGTTCTGGTGTGGCCGCTGGCGATCTATTGTATAGCGTCAGTGGCCGGCGCATGGCGGACATCTTGCAGTACCGCTGGGAGCTGGCCCAGGGCCAGGCGGTGCTGGAAGTGGGGCGGGGCGAGGCTCGTTTTAGTTTCAGCGTGGAGTGGGAGGAGCCTGGGCTGGAGTTCGAGAGCGAGCTGTTTGATGGCATCCGCACCTGCTACAACAACTGCGACTTCTGCTTTGTCTACCAGATGCCCAAAGGCTACCGGGAGAGCCTCTACATCAAAGACGATGACTTCCGGCTCTCCTACCTCTACGGCGGGTTCATCACCCTCACCAACCTGTGGCCGGAGGATAGAGAGCGCATTAATCGGGAGCACCTGAGCCCGCTGTACATATCGGTGCATGCTACTGATGCCAGCAAGCGCCGGCAGCTTCTGGGAAGTAAGCTGGGAGCGCGGTTTTACCAGGTATTAGCGCAGCTCCCTGACATTGAGTTCCACACCCAGCTGGTACTCTTGCCTCAGGTCAACGATGGCGCCGTGCTGGAAGAGAGCATTGCGGAACTGGCCGCCCGGTCCCAGGTGCTCTCCATTGGTGTGGTGCCAGTAGGGCTCACGGAGCACCGCCAGGGGCTGGTGCCGCTGCGCCCTTATGAGGCGCACGAAGCCCGCCAGGTGGTGGAGACCAGCGAGCGCTACCGCGCTACATTCCTGAAAGAGCGCGGCACCAGGCTGGTGTTCCCCTCAGATGAGTTCTATCTCTTAGCTGGCCTTCCCCTCCCAGACGCTGAGAGCTACGAAGGCTTTTCCCAGCTGGAGAACGGTATCGGCATGGTGCGCAATTTCCTCTCCAGTAAGCTCCCCCGGCTGCCTCGCGCCATCCCTTCCCGCCGGGTGGCGCTTGTTTCCGGGACACTGTTTGCTCCCCTACTGGCTGAGGCCATCGCCCCCCTGCGCGCTGTGGCGGGCCTGGAGCTAGAGGTCATTGCCGCCCGCAATTCCACCTTCGGCGCTACTGTAACCGTGGCCGGGTTACTGGCCGGTTCCGACATCCTGCGGGCTGTTCCTCAAGGGAGATTTGACTACGTGTTTGTCTCCCCGCGCTGCCTGAAAGAAGGGACCGACATCCTGCTCGATGACCGTTCGCTGCGCGACCTGTCGGCAGAGCTAGGCGCCCAGGTGCAGGCCGGCCCGGAGGCTTTGGGAGAGCTGGCGGCAGTGGTGCTAGGGCGGCCGCGCCGGTCCAGGCAGGCGCCCTCAGGGGCACTCTGGGAAGTGGGCAGCGAAGTTTAGCTACCGCTGTACTATACCCGTTGTAACTCCCCCCGGAAGCTCTGGCCGGCTCCCTGCCACCTGACCCCTAGAAACTCAGCAATGGTGGCGCCTACGTCGGCGAAGCTGGTTCTGGTGCCCAGCGGTGCCGCTTTCACCTTGGGGCCGGCGGCCAGCAGGGGCACATACTCCCGGGAGTGGTCGGTGGAAGGGGTGGTGGGGTCGCAGCCGTGGTCGGCGGAGATCAGGAACACATCGTCTGGCCCCAGGGCAGCCAGCAGCCGGGGGAGCTGATCGTCCAGGTACTTCAGCGCCCGGCTGTAGCCCAGGGGATCGTTGCGGTGGCCATAGAGGGAGTCGAACTCCACCAGGTTGGTAAACAGCAACTCCCGGTCCCGCACCAGGGTCTGCATGCGGACCATGGTCTTTTCGATACCGTCAGCGTTGTCTTTGCTGGGGATAGATTCAGTGATTCCCTGGCCATGAAAGATGTCGCTGATCTTGCCCACCCCCACAACCGGGATTTTGGCCTCCTGAAGGGCGTCCAGCACGGTCTTTCCCGTAGGCGCCACTGAGTAGTCATGGCGCTTATCCCCCAGCCGCACAAAAGCTCCTGGCCGGCCAGTGAAGGGCCGGGCAATGACCCGGGCCACGTTGAAGCGCCCCCGCATAATCTCCCGCGCTGCCAGGCACCACTGGTAGAGCTGCTCCAGTGGCACTACATCAACATGGGCCGCGATCTGGAAAACGGAATCGGCGGAGGTATAGACAATAGGCCAGCCAGCAGCCAGGTGCTCGGCGCCTAGCTGGGCAATGATCTCGGTGCCCGATGCCGGGTAATTCCCCAGCACTTTGCGGCCTATGGCCTTGGCAAAGCGCTGGATCACCTCAGGGGGAAAGCCCTGGGGATAGGTCTGGAAAGGCTCGGCCACCACTAGCCCCATGAGCTCCCAGTGGCCGGTGGTGGTGTCTTTGCCCTTGGATACCTCCGCCAGCCGGCCATGCGCTCCCTGAGGATGGGGGGTGCGGGGAATGGACTCCACCCCGGGGATGTTCCCCAGGCCCCAAGCGGCCAGGTGGGGGAGGGTAACGCCGCTGGCCTGGATGGTATGGTCTAGAGTGTGGCTGCCAGTATCGCCATAGGCAGCGGCGTCGGGCAGGGCACCGACCCCGCAGCTATCCAGGATCATCAAGGTCACACGCACAGCTCATTGTAACCGCGGGCTGGGTTGGCCTACCCTGTCTTGGTGCCCTTGTGGCGCAGCCAGCGCAGGCCTATGGCCGCCGCGGCGTAGTCGTCGTAGGGCACGGGAGGCACCTGGAGCGATAGGGGGATCAACCGTCGCAGGCCGCGCGGCGGGTGGTGGCGGAAATACAGCCGGCGCGCCTCCAAGCTGGTGCCCTGCTCATCTACCACCTGATAGCTAATGCCCCACGCCTTGAGCTTGGCGGCCAGGCGCTTGGAGCCGGTGCCGTTGCCCAGCACCACCGGGTGCGCCTCTACCAGGGGCCTGATGCCCTCGAGCTCTTCCAGGCTGAGCACCGCCCGGTGCACAATCTGCTCGCCCTCCAAAAGGGCCATACCGATTTTCTCGCCAGGGTCCAGGGCCAGGATCCGCATTTCAGCGCCGCTGCAGGCGGAACTCCAGGTTCAAAGGCCCGCTGCGGCGGATATCCCGGGCGGCCACTACTGCCACTGTGGCGCCGCGCTGCGCCAAGAGCGAGCGCACCACGCTGGGGTCCGGTTCCCCATCGAGCACTAAGACGCCTCTGCTTTGGGCGGCGCTGCGGGCGGCGGCCACCAGCTCCGCTAGCCGGTCCAGCTGCCCGGGGGGAATGGTGCTTTGGGCCAGTACCTCGTTGGCCGGGATCAGTACCTCGTTGGGAACAAGGCTGATCAGCGCCGGCACCGTGTCGCCAGCGACTGCGTTCCACCGGGAGGTGATGGTGACCAGGTCCTGATCTAGGCTGGCGGCCACGGCGTCGGTCAAGCACAGTAGCAGGGCGGTGCCATCTCCCTCGGTCGCGGGGCAGGCCAGCTCTGACTGGAAGGCCAGGATGACGCCACCCAGGGTGCCCTCGCCCACTGCCTGGCGAGCGGAGTCCAAAATCGCCGCCAGCCGGGAGCGGACGACCACCGGGTCGTTGCTGTCCACTACCTGGGCGGTGATGCGCTCGTTGCGGCGCAGGCGCAGGTTTTCCCGCTGCAGGTTGGAGTAGGCGGCGTTCAGCACCCGCAGCCGCTCTTCGATTCGCAAGCGCTCCGCCTCAGTGTCCTGCACTTGCAGCACCTGGGCGTCAATGGCTTGCTGCAGTGCCTGGCGGGTCAGCTCGCTCTGCTCTAACTGGGCCTTCACCTGCTCCAGCTGGCTCACGGCGTTGGCCACCTCCTGGAGCGCTGTCTCATAGCCGGCCTGCAGCTCATCGTAGTTGCGCTGCAGCTCGTCTTTGGTGAGCTGCAGGTTCTCAATGGCGGCAGTCAGCTGCCGCACCTCGTTGTAGCGCTGGGCATTATCGGCTTCTAATTGCTGCTGCAGCTGCCGCAGCTCCTCTACCTCGGCTTGGAGCTGCGCCAGCTCGACGCGCACCTCGTTGGCCTGGAGGATCACCCGGGCAGACTGGGGGAAAAGAAGCGCCAGGGTGCCTACGGTGGACAGGGCAATGGCCATGCCGGTCAGCACCAGGATCAAAATGGCGGTGTACTTGGGCCGCAGGTTGAAGATCGTGAGCCGGCGCCGGCCCACGTAGCGGCCCACGTAGTCGCCGGCGTAGGCGATGGTGCCAGCCATGGTGACAAGAGTCAGGGCAATCAGCAGCACGCTTATAGCTGGTATCCCTCCCCGGTGTACAGGCGCCGCACGATGTCGCTGCTGATGAACTCGTGCGGCGAGCCAGTGAACTCTAGTTTGCCGTCATACATTAAATAGACCCGGTCGGCAATGCGTAAGGTCTCGCGCACTGAGTGGTCGGTGATCAAGATTCCCAGGCCCTTGCGCTTCAATTGCCCCACAATCTCCTGGATCTCCAGGATGGACTTGGGGTCCACCCCGGTGAAAGGCTCATCCAAGAGCAGGAAGTCGGGGTTAGTGCAAATCGCCCGGGCGATCTCTAAACGGCGCCGCTCGCCCCCCGAGAGGGTATAGGCCATGCTGTGTTCCAGATGGGCCAGGTTGAACTCTTCTAAGAGCTCCTCCAGCTTGGCCTCGCGCCGCTCCCGGGAGGGCTCGTGGAACTCCAAAATAGCCATAATGTTGTCCCGCACTGAGAGCTTGCGGAACGCCGATGGCTCCTGAGCCAAATACCCCACGCCCTTCCGGGCGCGGCGGTGCATAGGCAGCCGGGTAATGTCCTCGCCCCGCAAGAAGATCCGCCCCCGGTTGGGCCGGACAAACCCCACAATCATGTAGAAAGTGGTGGTCTTGCCAGCGCCGTTAGGCCCCAAGAGGGCAATAATTTCCCCGGTGGAAAGAGCCAGGTTCACCCCGCTCACCACTGTGCGGCGGCCATAGCGCTTGACTAGCTCCTGGGTGCGCAACGTGGCCCCATTGCGGCTCGTTTCTTGCTGCAGTGCCACCTCGCCCATAGGCTCCGGGATTATAACACGCCCTCCTATTACGAAGTTCACGCCCTGCACTGGTTAGACGGCAGTATACAGTGGGTGTATAATCACCAATTGCGTCGTGGCCAGCGTACGGTAGCTGGTCCCTGGCTCATGCCCTGCTTGGGTGGCAAATGTCGGGAATAGGAAGGTCATAATGAAAGTCACACTGCGAGCCGAAAAGCGAACTCCCCAGCCCAAAATAACCAATGCCCAAATGCTGGAGCGCTACCAGCAGGTGTTCACCCCGGCCTACGACCACTCCACCTCGATTGCCGCTGCCCGGGCCTTGGGCAACCGGGTGTGGGATGTGGAGGGGAAAGAGTATTTAGACCTGGCGTCGGGCATTGCCGTGAACAATTTGGGGCACAACTACCCCCGGGTGGTGGCAGCCATCCAGGAGCAGCTCGCTAGTGGGATCCACTTTGGCCCCAGCGTCATGCTCTACGAGGCCAATATCCGCCTGGCCGAGAAACTGGGGGAGATCACCCCTTTGGGCATTGACATGTTCTTCTTCTCCAACTCCGGCGCCGAGGCAGTGGAAGGGGCGGTGAAGCTGGCCAGATATGTCACCGGCCGCCCCCTGGTGATTGCCTACCGGGGCGGCTTCCACGGCCGCACCCTGGGGGCGCTCAGCCTCACCAGCAGCAAGGCCAAATTCCGCCGCCACCTGGAGCCTCTCCTGGGCGGCGTGCGGTTCGTCAACTACCCCTACTATTACCGCTCCCCCTGTGGCCAGAAGGATCCTGAGAGCTGCGCCCTGGGGTGCCTGGCGGACCTGGCTAGAGCATTTGAGCATGACACCCCCCCCGACGAGGTGGCGGCAGTGCTGATTGAGCCAGTGCTCGGCGAGGGCGGCTATGTGGTGCCTCCTAAGCGCTATTTAGAGGGGCTACGCGAGCTTACTGCCCAGCACGGCATCTTGCTGATCTTTGATGAGGTACAGACCGGCTTTGGCCGCACCGGGGACTACTTCGCCGCCCAGCGCTTTGGGGTGACCCCGGACATCATGGTGCTGGCCAAGGGTATTGCCAATGGCTTGCCGCTGTCGGCGGTGGCGTCCAGCAAAGACCTTATGAGCCGCTGGCCAGCTGGCGCCCACGGCACTACCTTTGGCGGCAACCCCCTGTCTTGCGCTGCCGGCATTGCTACCATCAGCGTCCTCCAGGAGGAGAATCTCTGCCGGCGAGCCGGGGACCTGGGGGAGTATTTCCTGGGTGGCCTCAAGGAGCTGCAAAAGAAGCACCCGGCTATGGGTGATGTGCGCGGCCTGGGGCTCATGATTGGTGCCGAGTTCGTGGACCGCCAGGGGCAGCCCAACGGCGAACTGGTGAAGCAGATCCGCCAGTACTGCCTGGAGCGGGGATTGATCCTCTTGGCCTGCGGCAGCCACTACGAGGTGATTCGCTTCATCGCCCCCCTGACCATTGCCCAGGAGGATTTGGACTTCGTCCTGGGGCTTTTAGACGAGGCGCTCACCGCGCTGGCGTAGCTGCCTTGGCAGTTACGAAGAAGTGGACCGTCGGCTGTTCCAGCCCAGAACGATATAGCCCACGCAGGCTAACAGCCCGGCCAAAAGGGGAGACAGGTTGGGACACTCCAGCCACACGTCCTTCCCGTCGAAGCTGCCTCCAATGCGGCCGGTAAGTAACGCTTCGCCGGCTGAGTAGTGCAGCTGCACATCCTTGCCTACCACCGGCCCGCCCAAACGGCCGGTGATCTCACTGGTGCCAGTGAGGTGGATGTCCTGGCCAATGGTGCGGCCACCAATACGTCCATGGAGTTCGTTCTGGTAGATATTGACCTGCACATCAGCGCCGCTCACGGCGCCACCCAGGCGGCCGTGCACCTCGCCAGCTGAGACCTGGAGCCTGAAATCCTTGCCGGTGAAGGCGCCACCCACCCGGCCGTGAAGAGCGGCGCCGTCAAACTGGGCACGGATATCATGCCCGGTCCAGCGGCCACCAATGCGGCCGGAAACCGAGGTTGACCCCGAGAGGGGGGCTGGCATGGGACTATTCTAGCTTGGCTTTCTTCAGGGTAGCGACGACTTCTCCTGGCTCAGGGAATCTCCCAGTCTGGTACTTGGAGAACACCAGCTTGCCATCAACACTCACATCGAAGATACCATTACTACTCTTGATCAGTTCAGCATCCACACCGAGAGCCTGCTTAAATTCGGCCACCAGACTGGTGGCCTTGGGCAGGTAGCCTCAGGAAGTGCAGTACTGGATGCTCACCTTCACGTGCTTCACCTCGTCCTAGGCCAGAAATTGGCCGCCTCAGGATACCACCTTACTGGCCGTGGTGGCTGGGGAACTGCGGGCGGTCAGGAGTGGGGTGCTCCCGCCAGCGCCGGTAGAACTCGGCAAAGAGAATGGCCCGGGCATCGGACCAGATCTCGTCGGCGGTCTCCGACGCCCAGTGCATGTCTTTGCCCAGCTCTACGTACGCGTCCCGCAGGGCATAGTAGATGTGCATGGTCAGGTGGTTGTTGACCTTGTCCAGCGCGGCGCGCACCTCGGC
>JACQHA010000305.1 GCA_016199255.1 Deinococcus sp. | reverse complement strand
GTGCCGCCCCCCATGCCGGCAGTGATGAAGATCATATCGGCCCCCTCCAGGGCCTCTTTGATCCGATCCCGGTCCTCCTCAGCAGACTTTTCGCCAATCGAGGGGTCGGCGCCGGCCCCCAGGCCCCTGGTGAGCCGGTCACCCATTTGGATACGCACCTCGGTGTGCGAGTGTGACAACACCTGGGCATCGGTGTTGGCGGCGATAAAGTCCACCCCGGTGAGCCCACCTTCGATCATGCGGTTGATGGCGTTATTGCCAGCGCCTCCCAACCCGATCACTTTGATCTTGGCTCCGTCTTGCATCGCGTCCCCTCCATCCTAAAAGGTGTCGTGCATGACCCTCTTCAGCCAATTCAATAACGGCGCTGGCCGCTCCCGCACCAGTGGCTGCCGGCTGCCAAAGCGCGCCAGGCCCACCGCCGTCGCATGTGCTGGGGAACTCACTACGTCACTTAGCCCAGCTAGCTCCTGAGGCGCTCCCAGCCGGGTGGGCAGCCGGAAGCGCTCCCTGGCCAGCTCCACCGTGCCGCGCAGCATGGCCCCGCCACCAGTGAGCACCAGACTGTGCGCCAACAGTTCCACTGGCCCCAGCTTTTCCAGCTCCCGCCTGGCCAGATCGAAAATCTCTCGCATCCGGGGCGCCACAATCTCGGAGAGCTCCCAGGCGCTCAGGCGCTCGCCCTGCACCGTGAACTCCCCCTGGGCCAGGGCAGGAATAGCGGCGCCATGGCGCAGTTTCAGAGCTTCCGCCTCAGGGGGCGGCAGTTTTAGGATCTGGGCGATGTCGCTCGTGACGTGATCGCCTCCCAAGGGAATCACTGCCGCGTGGGCCAGTTGCCCCCGCCGGAACACCCCCACGTCGGTGGTGCCGCCGCCAATGTCAATCAGAATGGTGGTGACCTCGCGCTCGGTAGGGGTCAGTACGGCATTGCCAGAGGCCAGGGCTTGAAGCGCCAGGCCCTGCACCACCAGGCCGTTGTCGCTCACCACCTTGCGCAAGTTCGCCAGAGCCCCGGTGGCGCCAGAGACCACCAGCAGGTCCACCGCTAGCTTGCTGCCGGACATGCCCGAGGGAGCACTAATGCCGTCCTGGCCGTCTACGGTGTACTCCAAAGGCAGCCGGTGGATGAGTTCCATGGCTGGATCCACACTGGTGGCAGCGTCCAGCGCCCGCTGCATGTCCTCTGGCCCCACCTCGCGCCGCCGCACCGGCACTGTGCCCTGGCGCAACCTGGCGCGGATGTGGCTGCCCGCCACCCCTACCCAGGCGCTGGTGATCTCCACTCCCGCCACCCGTTCTGCCGCCTCCAGGCTCTGGGCCACGGCCTGGGCGGTCTGCTCAATGTCCACCACCATGCCCCGCTTCACGCCGTGCGAGGGTACCGTGCCCTCGCCCACAATGCGCAGCCCTTCACTGGCGTCTGCCTCGGCAATCACCGTGCAGATCTTGGTGGTGCCAATGTCCAAACCTACCACCAGCCGGCCCGTGCTCATTTCAAGACCTCCAGGAGCCGCTGGCCCACCAGGGACACGTCGCCTGCGCCCATGGTGAGCACCAGATCGTGGTCTTGCACCGTGCGAGCCAGGTACGCTACCGCGGCTTCAATGGTGCCGGCATAAAAGGCGCGGGTGCCGAGAGGGAGCGCTTCCAGGATCAGCCGAGCGGAGACGCCGGCGATAGGGGCTTCGCCAGCGGCATAGATGTCCAGGAGGATGACTCCATCAGCAGCGGCCACTGCCTGGGCGAACTCCAGGTAGAGTTCTTTGGTGCGCAGGTAGCGGTGGGGCTGGAAGACCAGCTTGATGGGTCGCCGCCACTCCCGCGCTGCCTCGAGCGTGACCCGCACCGCTGTAGGATGATGGGCATAGTCGTCGTACACCGCTATGCCTTTGGCTTCGCCGATCTTTTCCAGGCGGCGGCCAGCACCGCGGAAGCTGGCCAGCGCTTGAGCCGCCGGAGCGAACTCGGCACCCAGCGCAGACGCCGCGGCCAGCGCCCCTAGAGCGTTGCTCAGGTTATGCTCACCAGGCACCGGCAGTTCGATGATCCCTAGCTCCTGACCGTCGAGCACCACTTGGGCACGCTGCGGCAGGCTAGAGCGGCGCTGCTGGGCCTGCAGCCGGGCCCGCGCCGTAAGCCCATAGGATAAGGTGCGGCCTGGAGCGTGCTGGACAATGCTATCTAGCGCCGGCCAGTCGGCGCAGTACACCAGGAGCCCCTCAGGTGGCAGCTCCTGCACAAAGCGGCAGCAGGTGGCGAATAGCTCTTCCAGCGTGTGGTAGTAATTAGGCCGGTCCACTGGGCCGCCGGCAATGTGATCGGCCTCCAGGTTGGTAAGCACCGCCACCTGGGGGTGGAGCAAGGGGAAGAGCCGGTCGGACTCGTCCAGTTCATATACCAGTGGCCCGGTGCCTGGCCGGTAGTTCCCCCCCAGCTCCCGCACCTGGCCGCCAATGAGCGCCGCCGGGTCCCGTCCCGCTCCCAGTAGGGCCAGGGCGGTCATGGCGGTAGTGGTGGTCTTGCCGTGGGT
>JACQHA010000040.1 GCA_016199255.1 Deinococcus sp. | reverse complement strand
CTACACGAAAGCCCTGGAGATTGTCACCAAGGACCCCAATAGCGACGGCTTTCTGGTCATCCTCACCCCCCAGGCCATGACCGATCCCACCCAGACCGCTGAGCAGCTCAAGGCCTTCGCCAGCACCGACGGTAAGCCGATCCTGGCCAGCTGGATGGGCGGGGCAGAGGTGGCCACTGGCGAGACTATCTTGAACCGCGCCAACATCCCCACCTTCCCCTACCCCGACACCGCGGCCCGCGCCTTCACTTACATGTGGCGCTATAGCTACAACCTGCGCAGCTTGTATGAAACCCCACAGCTCCCTGGGGACCTGGACGAGAACGCTGGCAACCGCGCCCAGGCAGAACAGCTCATCCAATCCGCCCGCCAGGAAGGCCGGACGATCCTCAGCGAATATGAGTCCAAGCAGCTCCTGGCAGCTTACGGCATCCCCACAGTCGAGACGCATGTGGCCACGAGCGAGGCCGAGGCCGTCCAGCTAGCAGAAAAAATCGGCTACCCAGTGGTGCTCAAACTCCACTCCAAGACCATCACCCACAAGAGCGATGTGGGTGGGGTGCAGTTGAATCTCACCAACACTGCTGCCGTGCGCCACGCCTATAGCGCCATCGCCGCCGCAGTGCGCGCCAGGGCTGGAGGGGAGCATTTCCTGGGCGTGACGGTACAGCCAATGGTAAAACTGGACGGCTACGAAATCATTATGGGCAGCAGCACTGACTCCCAGTTCGGCCCGGTACTGCTCTTCGGCAGCGGCGGGCAGCTGGTGGAAGTGTTCAAAGACCGGGCCCTGGCGCTGCCGCCACTGAACACCACCTTGGCGCGGCGCATGATGGAACAGACTCGCATCTACACCGCTCTCAAAGGCGTGCGGGGGCGCCCGCCAGTTGATGTAGCGGCACTGAGTCAGCTCCTGGTGCGCTTCAGCCAGCTGGTGGTGGAGCAGCGCTGGCTCAAAGAGATTGACATTAACCCACTATTGGCCTCTTCTGAACGGCTGCTGGCCCTGGACGCTCGAGTGGTGGTGCATGGCCCAGAGGTCACTGCCGACGCGCTGCCCCAGCTCCCCATCCGCCCCTATCCCAGCCAGTACGTGGGCTCGTGGGTTACCAAAGACGGCATCCCGGTCACTATCCGCCCTATCCGCCCCGAAGACGAGCCGCTGCTGGTCAAGTTCCACCAGACGCTCTCGGAGCGCAGCGTGTACCTGCGCTATTTCCAGATCATGAAACTGAGCCAGCGCATTGCGCACGAGCGGCTGACTCGCATGTGCTTCATCGACTACGACCGGGAGATGGCGCTGGTGGCCGACCACAGAGATCCCCAGACTGGCGAGCACCAGATCCTGGCAGTGGGCCGCCTGAGCAAACTGCCCGGCACCAACGAGGCGGAGTTCGCCATCTTGGTCAGCGACCAGTGCCAGCGCTGCGGGCTGGGCACGGAACTATTGCGCCGGCTGGTGCAAGTAGGTCGCGACGAGAGACTGCAGCGCATTGGCGCCGACATTCTGCTGGACAATATTGCCATGCAGCGGGTCTGCGAGAAACTGGGCTTCAGCCTGCACCACGACCCCGAGGATGGGATAGTCAGAGCGGAGATCGAGCTCTAGAGCGCCTGGGAGGTGGCATCGGGCCTTAAACCGGGCTGCCTGTACCCTGGCATCCACCGTGGTTCAGAGAGTTGACAATACCTATATATTGGTGTATAACCATACCCCGTGAGGCGCTAACGGGTTCGCCAGGACCACCCACGCTGCACTGCAATAGGCAGCCCGAAGCCCTACCACCTATGTCAGGAGGTTCTCCATGAATCGTGTCGTCCATTTCGAGTTCGGCGTTGAGGATCCAGAGCGGGCAAGTAAGTTCTACTCCAAAGTCTTTAGCTGGAAGATTGAGAAGTGGGAAGGCCCGGAGGATTACTGGCTCGTGACCACCGGGCTCAAAGACCAGCCTGGGATTGACGGCGGACTCATGCGCCATAAGGATGGGACGCCGCGGTGCATTAACACCATTGCTGTCTCCTCAGTCGATGAATACTGCAAGCGGGTCACCAAGAGCGGCGGCAAGGTGGTCGTGCCGAAGATGGCGATTCCTGGTGTGGGGTATCAGGCTTATTGTGAAGATACTGAGGGCAACCTCTTTGGCATCCACCAACAAGACCCCAAGGCGAAGTAGCGTCCCTGCAGAGTTTGAAACGTCCGAGACGGCCTCAAGGTCGTCTCCCTTCCTTTCGTGCTACATGCCCAGGATAATGATGCTTGCTATTAGAAGGTGAGGTTATTATGGGAGCGATTTCCCTTGATCTCGTGATCGAGCAACTACTGGCTGTCCTGCGCGAAGGGGTGGAAGGCCCGCCAGAGCGCTGGAGCTATTTTACCGATGTCGGTGCCGATGCCGGTCTGCTCGGCACCCTTGCCAAGCTGAGTGCCGCCGACGCCTCACGTCCCTGGGGCGGAACGACCATCGCGGCGCACGTGTATCACATCAACTTCAGTCTGGCCGTCTCAGCAGCCTGGATCCGGGGCGACCGGACCCCGCAGAACTGGCAGGAGAGCTGGCGCGTCAGCACAGTAGACGACACAGCCTGGTCGCAGATGCTGGAGCAGCTGCGCAGCGCATACCACGATCTCCGCCAGGCCATGGCGTCGCATGCCTCGTCCGGTGTCGAGGCCATGGGCGGTGCCATCGGCGCTGTCGCGCACATCGCGTACCACCTGGGCGCGATCCGGCAGAAAGTGGCCTTCAGCCGGCAACCCTGACGGTGCACCCTGTCTGGTCTTGGTGTGCGCGGTGGGGATCTCAATGAAGCGCTCCGCCAGTATGAGGTCTTCCACTTGTACCCGGGTCAACTCACCAACTCGCATGCCGGCGCGGTAGAGCAGGTTTAAGACCAGGTGATCGCGGTAGTCGGTGGCCGCGTTGAGAAGGGTGTGCACCTCCTCGACCGTGAGGTATTTAATCGAATCGCGCCAGGCTTGTTTAAGCCCTTTTTTGGCCCTTCGTTTGGGTTGAGTTTCGTTTTCTCTGATCGGGCGCTTTCTGGGCATAGGCGGATATGACAAAATGGGCCTTGCTGCCCATTAGGGTACGGGAGGAGGTGCGTTTTGTCTAGTAAAACGAAAGTCAGGGGGTGCCTGAGGAGGGGTGGCACGTCATGGGAACTGCACGCCACCTGGGGCAACGGTGTGGTAGAGTACCGGCACGTTGCCTAAGACGAGGAGGCAGGAGATGCTCCCACCGCTCAGCCCCACCGAGGCGTGCACGGTTGTGCTCCTCGCCCTCGTGCTCACCGCCTGCCCGGGCGGTGGGCCAGGGCTGAGCTTCGCGGGCACGTACAGCGGGACC
Organism: Deinococcus sp.; assembly: GCA_016199255.1. Taxonomy (GTDB): domain Bacteria; phylum Deinococcota; class Deinococci; order JACQHA01; family JACQHA01; genus JACQHA01. The sequence continues at coordinate 3,340 of JACQHA010000040.1, read as the reverse complement.
TTTGCCGGCTTCCGGGACGTGGCTCAACTTCCAGAGGCGTGGCGCGGGATGACTGTCACCGCAGACCTCACCCAGACTGGCAGCAATGTGAGTGGTTCCGTCACCGGCCTTGGGCCCTCGACCGCCACGATTACGGCCATGGTGACCACACCAGGTGAGGCCACCGGCACACACGCCTTCGGGAACATGTCCTTCCCCGTCAATCTCTTCCTCACAGCCAATCAAGATCTGGTGCTCCACTTCCCAACTGTGGGAGGAACTGCCCTGTTCTTAGAGCGGCAGACGTAGCGAGCCCCCAGCCAGGGGGGGGTATACTGCCTGCACAACTCAGGAGAGGAGGTTTCCATGCGTAGCGTACCACTCCTAGCACTCACAGGTGTTCTCGGCCTGTTGCTCACTGCCTGCCCGGCGGCCGGGCCAAGCTTTGACTTCACCGGCACGTACAGCGGCACCTTTACGACCCTTCGTGACATCGCCCAGCTTCCTGAGGCACTCCGCGGTCCCCCCGTCACTGTCACTGCCACCCTCACGCAGAGCGGGACCAGCGTGAGCGGCACACTCTCTTCAACCGCAGAGCCAGCACCATCCACCATCAGCGCCATGGTGCTTGCCCCGGGCGAGGCATCGGGAACGCTCACCGAACCCCCACCACGGGGAGGGATGTCCACCCCCATCCGCCTGTCCCTCACCGCCCAGCAAGATCTGGTGATCTGGCGGCCAGGAGCCCTCATCGCCTTCGTCCTAGAGCGGCAGCCATAGCGCGTGCCCCCCAGCCGCACCACACGCCACCAAGGGAAGGAGGGGCTCACGCGTGTTTCAGCCGTTCTTGGGCCAGCGCCCGGCCCTTTTGAACGTTCGTGTGCTGCAATGGTGGAGCGGGGCACGGCGGGGGTGACTCATTGAACGTTTGCCCTTGAGGCTGTGAGAAAAGGTGTCCCCCCGCCGTGAAACGCGTCAGGGATGGAGACTGGACAGAAGCTTGTCGCAGGACGCGACCCGAACGTGTCCCACCGCCTGACGCTCCCAGTCTACGGCACAGGGAGGTCACGATGACGATGTTCGGCGTGGACAGTCATCAAGCCCAGTTGACCCTGGCGGCCCTCGCGGACCACGGGCAGGGTCTGGGGACCACCGAGGTAGCCAATACTGCTATTGGCTGGGCTACGGCTCGGGCTTGGGCAGCCACCTTCCCCGCTCCCCATACCTGGGGGGTGGCAGGGAGTGGAAGTGACGGGTGGCGCTTCGCCCAGATCCTGGTGGAGACAGGGGCTGCCGTCTCCGAGGTCAGTGCCCACCTCATGGCCCGCTATCGCCGCCGGGCCCGGCGCCGCGACAAGACCGACCCACTGGATGCCCAACCCATTGCCCAGGTGGTGCTGGTCGAGGGTGCTGCCCTCCCACCGGTCGCCCCAGCCGGGACCCCCGACCCCTGGAAGCTGCTGAGTCGCCAGCGCGACGCCCTGCTCACCGCCCGCACCGCCGCCATCAATCAGCTGCGCCGACTGCTGGAACGTTGGGAGCCGGGATCAACCACCCGTTGGTCCACCTTGACCGCCCCCGCGGTCCTGGTGGAACTGGCCCAGTGGCCGGTGGTGCCGACGGACCCGGTGGCGTAGGCCCCTGGCCTGCTGATTCGCCCATGGGCGCAGGTCCTGCAGACCCTCGAACAGACCTTAGCCACCGTCACCACCGCGCTGACCACTCAAGTCGAGGTGCTGCAGACGCCGCTGCGTCAGGCGTCCGGCGTGGGTCCGGTGGTGGCCGCCTGGGTGCTCGGGGAGATGGGAGATATGCAGCGGTTTCCCACCGAGGGGCACTTAGCGCGCTACGCGGGCATTGCCCCGCTCACCTGGGCCAGTGGCCAGTCGTGGGTGGGGCGGGTCGATCCCGGGGGCCACCGGCGCTTGAACCGGGCCGTCCATCAGATCGCGCTCACCCAACGCCGGTGGGTACCCGAGGTCCGGGCCTCCGACGAACGCCAGCTCCAGGAGGGCAAGACGCCTCGGGCCGCGCTGCGCGTGATCAAGCGCTGGGTGGTGCGGCAGCTCTTTCAGCTCCTCCGCCCAGCGCCAACCCCCTATCCCCTCCTGCCCCAGCCTAGGAGCTTGACACAGAAGGCTTCTCATAGGGGAAAACGTCCGAGCCTTTTGGGTGCCGTTTCGCGGCCCCTGACTTGATGGGATGGAGAGCGCCAGGCACCCTAGCGGTGACCGGCGCGTGAGGTGTGGGGGTGGCCTCGGCTCAGGGGTTAATACTCTCGCAGTCCATAAACGTCGTATCGGGGTCAGGATCAATACAGGTGTCGGTTCCGTCACCGCCATCGAGGGTATCGGTGCCCAGGCCACCGTGAAGCTCGTCGGCCCCGTCGCCGCCGTAGAGCTCGTCGTTGCCCTCGCCCCCGTCGAGCAGGTCGTCGCCCCCACCGCCCCGAAGGGTGTCGTCCTCGGTGCCGCCGTGCAGGGTGTCAGTGCCCGCAAAGCTTTCGAGGTTGTCGTTGCCCTCGCCCCCGTCGAGCTGATCGTCCCCTGGACCACCAACCAGCGTGTCGATACCAGCTCCGCCGAAGAGGCTATTATTGCCCTCGCCCCCGCTGAGGAGGTCGACGCCCTCGCCCCCGCAGAGTGTATCGTCCCCACCCAGGCCGTCGAGGACGTCATTCCCGCCCTGACCATCGATGATGTCGTTCCCCGCGGTCCCCATCAGGGTGTTGTTGGTGTCGTCCCCAGTGATCGTGGGATTCGCGCAGGGGGGACTGGCGGGAGGTGGTGCTGGACAGGCGGTGAGCACGAGGGTGAGGAGTACAACCGTGTAAGCCTGAGTTCGTCTGCGCAGTGGTGGCATCTCCTGCCTCCTCGTCTTAGGCAACGTGCCGGTACTCTACCACACCGTTGCCCCAGGTGGCGCGCAGTTCCCATGAAGTGCCACCCCTCCGCTGGTGTCCTGACAAACGCTTTGTCTACGAAAACGAAAGTCAGGCGGTGCCTGAAGCGGAGGGGAAGGTTACTTGCCCGGGTGCGGCGCAAGGCCGAGATGCTGCTTGATGCGCGTAACCGTGTGCCAGGAGCGCTGGCCGCACTGCGGGCACCTCATGTAGTAACGTGGCTGGCCCGCGGCTTTCCAACGGATGCCGCCCAACTCCCAAATGGACCTCGCGAAACCGCACGAACATCGCACCATCCACGAGCGTGAATGAGCCTCCATCGACTCGGCCCAGCACCGTGGCAGGACTGCCGTAAATACTCTTTGGATAAAACTCATCGCCGTTGATTCTTTCCTGGTGTGGTCGTCGCGTTGCGTACGCGTAGCGCCGCCTAACGCTCCGGTTCAGCGGCGGGCCGCG
>JACQHA010000302.1 GCA_016199255.1 Deinococcus sp. | reverse complement strand
GGGGCACGCTGGACTTCACCATTTCCCGGCCCCGGTAGAGGGAGATCACTCCCCCGGCTTTGCCTATATAGCCGTAGTCGGCGTCAGCCATCTCGCCAGGGCCGTTCACAATGCAGCCCATGACCGCAATGTTCAAGCTGGTGAGGTGCGAGGTGGCCTGTTTCACCTCGGCCAGCACCTGAGGCAAATCGAACTTGGTGCGGCCACAGGAGGGGCAGGCAATGTACTCCACCTTGGTGCGCCGCAAGCCCAATGCCTGGAGAATCTCGTAGCACACTGGAATCTCATGAACTGAATCCTCAGTGAGCGATACCCGGATGGTGTCGCCGATTCCCTCGGCCAGCAGCGTGGCAATGCCGGCCACCGACTTCACCCGGCCATACTGCCCGTCGCCCGCTTCAGTGACCCCAAGATGTAAGGGATAGTCCATGCCCAGCTCTGCCTGGCGCTGCACCATGAGCCGGTTGGCCTGGATCATTACCGGCACCCGGGAGGCTTTGAGGGAGATGACGAGGTTGCGGAAATCATGGGCCTCGCAGATCCTGATGTATTCCAGCGCCGACTCCACCATGCCCTCTGGGGTATCGCCGTACATCACCAGTAGCCGCTCCGCCAAAGACCCGTGGTTGACCCCAATGCGCATGGCCACGCCACGCTCCTGGCACACTTTGATGAGCGGCAGCAGGTCTCTTTCTATGGCGTCCAGCTCCTGGTTAATCTCTGAATGGGTGTACTCCTCGCCACCCCGCGGCTTGTGGTACACAAAGAGCCCCGGGTTGATGCGCACTTTGTCCACATACTGCGCCACGGTGGTGGCAATGGCGCTCCCCTGGTGGTGCACGTCGGCCACTAAAGGCACTGTCACGCCGCGCCGGCCTAGCTCGGCTTTCATCTCCCCCAGGCAGTGGGCGTCGGCCATGGTGGGGGTGGTGACCCGCACCAGCTCGCAGCCAGCGCCATAGAGCTTGTTAATCGCTGCCACGCAGGCTGCCACGTCGCGGGTGTTCTCGGTGATCATGGACTGTACCACAATCGGGTGATAACCGCCAATAATCACATTGCCCACCGGCACTTCTCTGGTGCGGCGGCGGGGAAACACTGCAATAAGGTTCATGCTGCACTCCATTCGGCCAGCGCCGGCCTTGCCTCAGACTCTACTGTGCTGGCGCAGCAGCCGTCCAGGTGCTTTCGGCAGAATTACTCCTAGAGAGTGGCGGCTACTTATACTCCTCCCGGGGCGGGTTGAAGACATCCAGTGCCCGGCAGCGCTTGCCTGGCTTCACGCCGTGCTTGACCCCTCCAGGGATAATATAAGAGTCCCCAGGCTTCAAGACGCGGCTCTGCTCGCCAATGGTCAGCTCCATCTCCCCCTCCAGCACAATCCCGGCCTGTTCATGGGGATGACTGTGCAAGGGCACCTCGGCGCCCTCGGCAATGTCCACAAAGGACAGCATCAGTTTCTCACCCCACATCACCCCGAGCTGTACTCCCGGCACCAGCTCCTTGCGCTTCAGCTTGCGGCGGTCTACAAACATATCTCTCCCTGTGGGCTAGTGACTTCGCCTCGGTATACGTGCTGATAGCCTGGCGCGCCTTATGGCCCAGGTTGCCACCGGCCTCGGTGCCAACGTACAGTGACTGCCAGCGGCTCGTAGAGGAGGAACGTGTGAGGCAAACCATCCACACTGATCAAGCCCCCCAGGCCATTGGCCCTTATGTCCAGGGGGTCGTGCTGGCGGACCTGGTTTTCACCGCCGGCCAGATTGCCCTGCGCCCTGATGGAACCTTGGTGGAAGGAGACATTGCCGAGCAGACCCACCAGGTGCTGAAGAATCTCAAGGCCATAGTAGAAGCGGCAAGCAGCTCTTTGGACCGGGTACTGAAGACCACGGTTTTCTTGACTGACCTGAATGACTTTGCCGCCATGAACGAGGTGTACGCCAGCTACTTTCCTGGCAACAAGCCGGCGCGCACTACCGTCCAGGTGTCCCGGCTGCCGCGCGGCTCGAAAATTGAAGTGGAGTGCGTGGCGCACCGCTAGAACAGCTTGTTCTCCTGCCCAGCCCGCAGGCGCTTGATGTTGTCCCGGTGCCGGTAGATGATGGTAGCGGCAATGATCAGGCTAAACAGCGTGTCCGGCACCGACCCGGTGGTCAGCCACATGAAAAAGACCGAGCTGATGGCGCCAGTGAGGGAGCCCAGCGAGACAAAGCCAGTGAGCAGAATGGGGATGAGGCCGACCAAGACTGCGTAAGTGCCTGCCCAGGGGCTCAGGGCAAGAAGAATGCCCAGCCCGGTAGCGGCGCCCTTGCCACCGCGGAATCTTAGGAACAGGGAGTAACTGTGTCCCAAGACTGCCACGAGAGCGCAGGCGGCCACAGTCCACTCGCCAAACCCCAGGCGGCGGGCTAGGTACACGGCGGTCGCCCCCTTGAGGGCATCCAGCGCCGTCACCACCAGCCCGGGCAGCCAGCCCAGCGCCCGCACCACGTTGGTGCCACCAATATTGCCGCTGCCTAGTTGGCGCAGGTCTTTGCCATAGAACCGGGCAATGATGGCCCCGAACGTAACGGACCCTAACAGGTACGCCCCCAGGATGGCCAAGATTTCCCGCACTGAGCCAGTGTAGCACAGGGCAAACCCCCCTAGTCCAGGGCCAGTTAGGGCCGGAGGCCTCTAGGATCGAATCTCCCTTGACCGCTTTGGGAAGCGGCCCCTATACTACCAGTTTGGGAGGCGGTAGGTGTCGGACGCGGTGAGGACCGGCCTCAAGTTCGCACTCGTTGCCGGAGGGCTTGGGGCGGCCTTTCTTATGCTAGCCGGCCGGGCCAGCCAGGCTGGCGGCCTAGCCATTGGCACTGTAGCCGGCCTGGCCAACCTGCTGCTCTTGGAGCGCGGGGTGAGCCGCTCGGTGGCCCGGGGGCCAGGGGGGGCAGTGGCCACCTACTTGACCAGCTTCGCCCAGCGGGGCGCCATGCTCATTGCCGCTTTCCTGGTGGTGGTCTGGCTGCGCTATGACCTGCTGGCGGCGGCGGGCGGGATGCTCTTGGCCCAGGCTGGGCTGGTGCTGTGGGCGGTGCAGCTGGTGCGGCGGGCCCGTTAGAGGGGAGGGGCGTTGGAACACGAAGTCGTCCTGCAAGTTGGGCAGTTTCTCCAAATTACCCGGCCCAGAGAAGTAGTGGAATTCCCGGTAGCGGTGTTGCCCAGTATTGGGCTGACCAGCACTGGGGTGACCGCTCTGATCCTGGGCCTGGTGCTGGT
>JACQHA010000300.1 GCA_016199255.1 Deinococcus sp. | reverse complement strand
CCTTGCCCTCCATAACCGGCTTGCCGGCCAGGGCCCCAATATTGCCCAGGCCCAACACCGCCGTGCCATTACTGACCACTGCCACTAAATTGCCCCTGGCGGTATAGGCATAGGCCAGCTCCGGGTCCTTTTGGATCTCCAAACAGGGCTGCGCCACGCCTGGGGTATAAGCCAGCGAGAGGTCGCGCTGGGTGCGGCAGGGTTTGGTGGAAACCACCTCGATTTTGCCCGGGCGCAGATCAGCGTGGTAGGCTAGCGCCTCGTGCCGGCCGGTATCTTTCATGGCTCTCCCTTCAGTGCGCTCTCATGGCACCTTGGCTGGGATCATTGAGGTTGGGTGGTGGGAAGCTCCCGGGCGGTGAGCACCGGCACCAGGCTGTGGCAGACAGTGTGCTCGGCCACGCTGCCAAACATGAGCCGCGCCAGGCCAGTGCGGCCGTGGGTGCCTAGGGCAATGAAATCAACACCGAGATCAGTGGCTAGCTCCAGAATGGCTGGCGCCGGTTTCCCGGCTACTAATAGCCGCCGCCGCTGGCTCAGGTCACTGGCCAGTTGGGCCAGCTGCTGGTGGGCCTGCTCTGGCGACGCCTGCCGGGTTTCGTCTAGCACATGGACAATAGCCAGATCGGCACCAGTGGCTGCTGCCAAGAGCCGGGCATACGAAAGCGCCCGGTGCGCCGAGGGCGAGAAGTCGGTAGCCACCAGGATCAGGCGGGGCGGCCTGAGGTTGGCGGCCAGGGGCACGGTGATCACCGGGGCGGGGCTGGCGCGCACCGTGGCTTCGGCCACGCTGCCCAGGAACAAATGGGCCAGGCCAGTGCGGCTATGGGTGCCCATGACTACCAGGTCAGTGTCGGCAGACCGGGCGATGATCTCCGGGGCAGCGGCACCTATGCGCACTTCCTTCTGGTCCTGGGGGCGGCACAGCTCCCCCAGCCGGGCCTTGGCCTCTAGGAGCCTCTGGTCAATGGCGGGCTGCAGCCATTCGGCTCCGGCGGCCCCGGCGTACATGGAGGTGGCCCCCACTTGCAGGTCCCGCAGGTCGGCCACATGGAACAGGGTGAGGCTGGCCGGCAGCATATGAGAAAGCCTCTGGGCCAGATCGAGCGCTTTCAACGAACACTGGGAGAAGTCAGTCGGATGCAGGATCCGCTGTACCTGGGTCATAGGCCATCACCCTCCTTACACTAGCGGCGTCCCGCTCCCGCCGCATTGGGAAGTGGGCGGAGGGCCTATGGGCGAAATAGCGTAGACTGCCGAGGCCTGGATCAGGGCCAGTACGGTGCTCTTGGCACCACCAAAGAGCGTCATGGTGTTGGGCAGGCGGAGGTGGCGGTCCTAGGCCATAGTGCTGAGGGCTCTCCTACGCAGGTGGCGGTGGTAGGGCCGGTACCGAAGGACTACTGTACGGCTCAGGGGTCGCTACCCCTGGGTGCGGTTGACGCGATGCTGCCCAGGGCGTAGCCCGGGGCCAGGAGGCTCGGCCTCGGTGGACTTCAAGGGGAGCCCCGCCAGCACCATGGGGGAGAGGCTGGTGAAGGTAATTGCCTGGTACGGCAACGAGTGGGGCTACTCCTGCCGGGTGGCAGACCTGGCAGCGTACATCGCCAGCCGGGCGCGCTAGCGCACCTGGCCTAGGAATGAGGTCGGACTATGATTGAAAGAAAAACCGTTCGAGATATTGACCTCACTGGCAAGCGGGTCTTGATGCGGGTGGACTTCAATGTGCCGCTGCAAGATGGCAAGGTGACCGAGGATACCAGGATCCGCGAGTCCCTGCCCACCATCCGCTACGTGCTGGATCACAAGTGCGCCGTGATCCTCATGAGCCACCTGGGCCGGCCCAATGGCCAGGTGGTGGAGGGCCTGCGCCTGGCGCCAGTGGCCCGCCACTTGGGGGAGCTGCTGAAGCGCCCGGTAACGGCGCTCCCTATAGCCACCGGCCCGTCGGCGGAAGCGGCTGCCCGCTACCTGGCGCCTGGCCAGGTGCTGATGCTGGAGAACCTGCGCTTTGACCCCAGGGAAGAGCAAAACGACCCGGACATGGCGCAGGAGCTGGCGAAGCTGGGCGAGGTGTACGTGAACGATGCCTTCGGCACCGCCCACCGGGCGCACGCCTCCACTGCTGGCATCGCCAAATATCTCCCGGCAGTGGCAGGTCTCCTGATGGAGAAGGAGCTCAAGGTGCTGGGGACGCTGCTCGAAGCGCCCCAGCAGCCGTTCATCCTGATCCTGGGTGGCGCGAAGATTTCCACCAAGATTGGCGTGTTAGACAAACTCCTGCCCCGCTTAGCCAAGCTGCTGATTGGCGGTGGCATGGCCTACACCTTCCTCAAGGCGCAGGG
>JACQHA010000299.1 GCA_016199255.1 Deinococcus sp. | reverse complement strand
GCGTCCTGGGTGCACGAGGCACAGGTCGGGGAAACCGGCGTCACCCTCGATGGCCGTGGCCCAAGTGCCGTCGGCCTTGCGGCTGGGCCGGCAATGATGGACTAGCCAGCCGAGACTCTGCGCGGCCTCGCGCACCTGGCGCTGAAACGCCCGCTCGCTGACGTGCGTCAGCCGCTTGACCGCCGCCCGCTGGCCGCGCGGAACCCTGGCCGTGTCAATTGCCATGGCTGGCCTCCGGCGCGTTGGCGATTTCCAGCAGGACATCCGCGTGGCAGGGTTGATCCAATGGACACCAGCAGGCGAGATCATGGCCACCCAGAAGCGGGATGAGGTTTTCGCTCCGCTTCTGGGTGGCTATCCACCGCCGATAGAACCTCACAGCTTGTTTGGCGGCATAACGCCTCCTGTCGTCCTTTGTTTGATCAATTGTCCACGTCATGCCACCCCAACCTAGATACCATTTGCCCAGATCGAATGGATTCCCCCAGCGAGTAGGCCGTCCCACATAGATCGCCTTGCGCCCGCAGCCGCAGCTACATAGCGGCATCCGCCAGCCAGGGGTTCGCTGTCGCTGGATACGATGCGCCACGTCAGCCTCCTTCCGCGCTCAGCGCCGTCCCTGGCAACAGCGCTAGCTGCGCCTCGCCCACGCGCTCCGCCGTGGCTACGGTGTTGCCCTGGGGCGCTTCGGCGGCGATCCGGCGCTCGGCCAGTTTTACATAGGCGGGTGATAACTCGATCCCGATGAACCGCCGGCCCATGCGCACCGCAGCGACACCGCTAGAGCCAGAGCCCAGGAACGGATCAATCACCGTGGCTGGGACAGGTTCACCCGCGTTGCAGCGGCAGGACGGCGCCCAGCTTCCGAGGGCACGGCACGTGCCCTCGTTGATCTGGGTCTCCAGAATCCGCGTCCACTGCGCCCCGCAAGCGGGGCATACGCCGCGCTCGCTGGTGCTGGCCCGGATGCACCATTCCGGGAGCGATGAAGGGAACGCCGCGAAGTGCCGCGTGCCGTAGCGCCCATCCTGGGGCTCCGGACCCCACGTCTGCACGTCGCGAGCGTTGCGGCTTCTTCCTGTCCAGGGAACAGACGGTCCCAGATGACCTCGTATGCCTTCAACGCACCGTTCTAAGTTGCCGGATTTAGTTCGAGCGGCTGTCTCCCGGACCGCCTCGCCGTCGGACCAGTAATCCATACCCCTTGTCAGCATCAGGATGTACTCGTGGGATCGTGTCGGACGCCAGGCGCCGCGCCTCAGCACCAGGCCATCGGGAGCGCACCGCTGGCAGCCGGGACAGTCCCGATACTCTCCGGCATGGTCAGCGAACTCACGGCCGTCTCGTGCGCCCTGCGGTGAGTTCTCAAAGGCGGCCGTGTGATAGCTGGCTCCGTTGGCCCTCGCACTCGGCTTTGCCTTCACCTGATGTCGCTCCCAGCGCCAGCCCCGCACCGACTCCGGCATGGGGGCTGGTTTCGCCCACACGATGCGGGAGCGCAGCAGCCAGCCATCGGCCTCCAGGCTCTCCAGCAGCCGGTCAGGGAGACGCAGAAGCCGCCCATTGCCACCGAGGTCAACCCCGGCAGATGCCGCGCCAGACTTGCCGTACCCATCCCCGCAATTTATGAACAGCACGCCGTCCGTCCTGAGCACGCGCACACATTCGTGGAACACCCGCACCAGCGCCGCGACCCACTCGGCGACCGATACCTCGGAGCCGATCTCGCCCAGGCCGGCGTTGTATCGCCGGAGCCCAAGGTAAGGAATCGAGGTCACGATGCAGTGGGCGCAGGCATCTGGCAGCGTCGCCAGCACCGTCGCGGCGTCACCGCAGATCACGTCAGCCACGGGCGGGCTCCTGAAGTTGCACCATCACCTGCCGCTCGATGTCCGGCGGCCCTCGATATGGCGTGGCCCAGGAGCGCGTCTCGATATGCTTGGCGCCCACCGCTATCAACGAGGCCCAGGGTTGCCAGACTGTCAAGGCTTTCATGCGCTGTCTCCGGCCCTCTCCAGGGCGAGGGCGTAGGGGGCAATGAGCAACATGTTCTGTGGAAAGACGCCCAGGTATAGACTGGCAGAAGCAGCACCGAAAATTAGGACCGATCTTTTCCCAACACGTGAGATGATTCAGTGCCCAGCGCAGGCTCTCCCGTGCCGCCAGCACCTCGCGGGCCAGCAGCGGGACATCGGCGCGTAGCTGCTCCAGGCCGCAGGAGCAGCCGTCGCCCGTGCATGTCCGAGGATGCGCCAGACCGTCAAGGAACGCCGACGCCCGCGCCAATACCCCCCGCACCTGGGCATCAGTCAGGGTCAGAGGATTGGTCTCAGTCATACACCGGCGCTCCCTCCAGGAAAGCCTCGTAATCATCGGGGTAGACCAGGAGCGCACCGTCGCTGGCGATTGCCCCTGTCTGGCCTGCAAACCATCGCTGGAAGGCGGCGTGCCAATATGGCCCCAGCGCGTCCTCAATGTCCGCCAGCCGGTAGCCCAGGCCCTCGACTAGGGGCAGCTTGGGGAAAGTCATGGCGTGCCTCCGGTAGCTGTTTCAGTGCCCACTCCGCGTCCCCGAATTGGCCCTGCATCCCAGGGCGGAGGCCGGAATCTTGTTTTACAAAACAAGAGACGCCCGCCGCCTGGCACTGGGCAATGAGGTCCCGCGCCCACGCCATATCCATCTCGCGAAAATGCGGGCCGCTCTCGCCGCCGATGATGACTAGATCAATCGCTGCACGGTCGGGCCAGCATCCGCATGGTTGGCATGGGCTGTCAGGTTCAGGAGCGAAGTTGCCATGCTGACACCTTATCCAGGTAGTTGTCCACGGGCAGCCATCCAGCGGCCCCAGCAGCGGCTCGGCGCTGATGAACCTGACAGCCGCCGGAACCTGCATCAGGATCGGCAGGCGCTCGTCAGCCGTGCGCTGGTCTTCGACCGAGACGCCGAGCCAGACGTTCGGCAGGGGCCAGGGCATCGTCCGTCCGAAGAGCGTTTCGTAGACATCCCCAGCGACGGTGGGGGACTGCGCGACGAACCACCGATACCAGTCCAGCGCCCTCTTCAGGCGCTTCGTAAGCACAAGAAATGTGTGCTGCCTCGCCTGGGCCATCGTCGCGTAGACATCGGCGATAAACTCATCCGGCACCTGTTCATGGAACAGGTCACTCATGCTGTTGACAAAGATACGCTGGGGCTTGCGCCAGCGTAGGGGCTGGAGAAGAAGCTCGGGCCTCAGCCGGATGTTGTACTTAGCGTTCGGCGCCGTCCAGGGCTTCCAAGGCGCAGCGTAGCCCGCCCGACCTGCAAGGCGTTTTGCCATCGCTTCTGCATAACAGTTCTCGCTCAGCAGCCCGAAGAAACATGGCTGCAACCTATAACTGGATTCCAAACGGTATCAGCCCATGAAATCTTCGTCGGCATAATAATCACCCCCTTTCGCTTCGGAATCGTGTAACGGGTGCCAGTCACGGAGCCAGCCATTGTTGGTAGAGACACCATTGAGTAGGGAATAAGCATCAGGTTCCTCTTCTCGCTTTTGGCAGCAATCGCAAACTAGAATTAACATATGGTCACTCCTTGTCCAGGCCGCCCGGCCACCAGGAGCCGCGCACCCGGAGCCGGTGCCAGGGCAGCGCATACAGGAGCGCAACGAACAGGAGAGGCGACCCCAAAAGCATGATCGCCCGTCCCCCTAATTCATCGCCTCGTTTCCAGCCCCAGGCAGGATGCTCGTGTCCCCAAGATCGCTTGAATATCCACACCGCCACCCAGCCGCAAGCTAGCCACGCTACCACTCCCAGCACCCACCACAGAATCATGCTACGCCTCCAGCGCAAAACCGTTCCCGCAGTCCATGCAGATAAGCTGCTGGCACAGACCGCACTTCGGGACTATCGTGGGATCGTGAATGGGGCAGCCCAGCCGCACCAGAGGCGCCTCATGGAAGCAGTTGTGGTGCATCCAATCATAGATAGCATACGGCCCCCGATGTGTTACCCCACACCGGCATGGGTACTCCTCCTGCCCGTCCCTTATGACCTGGGTGTAGGCCACTGAGGAGGTATCCAGGAAGTAGCGGCTAGACTCTGGCATGTCTCTCCCCTTTCCACTCGTTGACCAATTCCAGGAGCACATCCGCATGACAGGGCTCGGAGATTTTGCACCAGCAAGCCAGGTCGCGGCCACGTAGTTCGGGCAAGGCCAGCCACCGGGAAGGCCGGCCTACATAGACCGCGTTCTTTGGCATCCGCCAGCCCCTAGTTCGCTGCCGCTGAATCCTAATAGCCATGAATGCCTCCTGCTACCGTGGCCCCGGCGTCCGGCTAGGCCCCAGGCTCAGGGGCCGCTGCTTCCGGGCCAGGCCAGGGAACGTCCGTCCGCACCAGACACACTTCAGGCCCATCTCCGTCCGCTGGCAGTTGTGGCTACCGAACTTCGACAGCGAGTGCGGACAGGGCTGTTTCATGGGCGCACCCGTCTATTCTCAGGCCGGTAGCTCGGCCCCGGCAGGTGCAGGCCCTTGATAAGCCCTTTGTCCTGTAGCCGGTCGCTCACGCGCCCCCCCAGGATGCCAACGGTTGCGGCGTTGGTGGTGACGACTGTTTCGAGCGCCAGCCGGTAGCGATGGTCTAGCAGCCGGTCTAGCTCGGCATCACTCCAGGGTGTGCGATGCTGGGCACCCAGATCGTCTAGCAGGAGTAGTGGCGCGTTGGCGTAGCTCTGCCAAACCTGCTCGTAGGTCGCAAAAAGAGGGGCGTCATTATCCTGTGGCCGCTGGCGCTCGAACGTCGCCCGGAGCGCGCTCAGCCAATCAGCCACATAGACATATTTGGCGAACTGCCCGTGTGCCAGCCGATAGTTCACGATGGCGACGCCCAGATGGGTCTTGCCTGTACCCGGCGGCCCCCACAGTCGCACCCACTTTTCCGGCGCCTCGCCCTGGGCATAGGCTTGGCAGAACTTCAAGGCATCTCCCCAGCCACCCGCCTTGAGGCGGGGCAGCAGCGCATCGAACGTCATGGCCTGCATTGCCTCTGGAAGTTCGCACCAGGCCCTCATGTAGGCGGTGTGCTCTGCGGCTAGCCTTTCGAGTTCGCAGTGACAGGAGGCCCAGCGGCAATCAATTCCCCGATGAGAGATTAGTTCCTCGCCCACTAGCGTCGGGTGCGTCTGGCACACCTTACTAAGATCGCAACAATCCGAGCAACGCAGTGGCGGCTCAAATGGCGGCGGAATCGGACTCTGAGCGCGCTCCTCCACGACCTG
>JACQHA010000298.1 GCA_016199255.1 Deinococcus sp. | reverse complement strand
GCAGCGCCGCCACCTGCTCGTCGCTCACTGTGCCGCCATTCAGCCAGCGCACCACCCGGCGATGCTGCTCCAGCTCCCAGGCGCCCAGCGGGCTGTCCACCGGCCAGCCAGTAGGGGTGAGGGCAGCTTGTGGACCGGCCACTGGCGAGCAGATCACCTCTAGCCCCAGGCGGTGCGCGCCCCGCCGCACCGCCACCGTGAGCCGGCCCCGCCCCAGCTCCTGGTGTACCCGGCTGGCCAGCGCCCCGGCAGCGGTGGCCAGGTCCTCTTGCTGGGTCTTGGAAAACCCCAGCTCTTGGGCCAGCCAGCGTACCCGGTTCTCTACCCAGAGGTGGTCTTCCTCGCGCTCAATGCCGATCTGGGCAATTTCCACACTGCCCCTTTCCCCAGCGGGCATTATAGCGCGCAATGTTCGCAATGTTGGCGCAACGTTCCGACAAGGTTTGCAGTATAGTTTCTCCGGCAATTGGAGGTTGGAGTGGAAGAGTCAGGCGAATCATATAACCCTCCTGAACGCCGCCGAAAGCGGACGGCGCCCTGGGGGGATCGGCCTGGCTCCAGCGGACTCGGCGCGAGCGCGCCGGGCCGAATCTTTTCTGCCTCCAAGGGCGGAGGAACTATGGCAGTTGTAGCGCAAGTCAATGAGGACAAGCCTCCCAGCCCATGGGCGGGGGTCAGCGAAGAGCAGTGGAATGACTGGTTGTGGCAGCTGCGCAACCGGATCACCACTTTAGAAGGCCTGGAGAAGGTCCTGGCTCTGACTCCCGCCGAACGCCGGGCGATTCAGGAAGGCACTGGCTTCCGGTTCTCCCTCACCCCTTACTTCAGCACCCTGCTAGAGGACGATCCCAACGGTCCTATCAGAAGGCAGGTGATCCCCCACTACGACGAGATCAGGCTGAAGAACGTTGGGGTGGACGACCCTTTAAGTGAAGATCACGATTCGCCAGTGCCGGGGCTAGTCCACCGCTACCCGGACCGGGTGCTGATCTTCGGCACCGACCAGTGCGCCAGCTATTGCCGTTACTGCACCCGCAAGCGCGCCGTAGGCGTCACCCAGCAGCGCATTTCCTTCAGCCAGTACGAGCAGATCATGGCCTACCTCCGGGCCCACACTGAGGTGCGCGACGTGCTCATCTCCGGCGGCGACCCGCTGATCCTGGCTGATAGCGTGCTAGACCACCTCCTGGGAGAGCTGCGCCGCATCCCGCACATTGAAGTGGTGCGCCTTGGGTCCCGGGTGCCGATCTTCCTGCCGCAGCGCATCACCGATTGCCTGTGCAACGTGCTCAAGAAGTACCACCCGCTCTACATCAACGTGCACGTCAACCACCCCGCGGAAATGACACTGGAGGCCCGCACCGCCCTGGGCAAGCTGGCCGACGCCGGCATCCCCCTGGGCAGCCAGACAGTGCTTTTGGCCGGCATCAACGATTGCCCCAACGTGATGAAGCGGCTGATGCACCTGTTGGTCATGAGCCGGGTGCGCCCCTACTACATCTACCAGTGTGACCCGGTGGAAGGGTCATATCACTTCCGCACCCCGGTCTCGAAGGGCATCGAGATCATTGAGCACCTGCGCGGCCACACCACCGGGTTTGCGGTGCCCACCTACGTGGTGGACGCCCCAGGCGGCGGTGGCAAGATCCCCTTGATGCCCAACTATCTCCTGGCCCAGTCTGAAGACCATGTGGTGCTACGCAACTTCGAAGGGGTCATCACTACCTACCACAACCCTAGGGGCTACGTGAGCCATGACCCCGCGTCTTGCCAATACTGCCAAAGTGCTCAGCCGGCCCAGGGCGTGGCCAAGCTGCTGGCCGGCCAGGCTGAGGTCTTAGAGCCTCCCCAGGCCCAGCATCCCAGTGGCCGGGGCATCAATGCCCGCCATCCCCTGCCCCAGGGCAACGGGCACAGCGCCCCCAATGGGCATAGCTCCCAGACCATTCCCCTCACGGTGCTAGTGGAGGACGACAAATGGGCTACAAAGTAGCGCTCCTAGCCAACCTGAAAAAGAACGCCCCGCACCACCCAGGAGAACCCCCCGACGCCCACGCCGATTTGGACTCCGAGTCCACTATGCTGGCCATCCAGGCAGCCCTGGAGTCGCGCGGCCACCGGGTGACTTTCTTAGAGGGCGGCCGCAACTTGCCCAGCGACTTGAGCAGGCTCCGCCCGGACATTGCCTTCAACGTCTGCGAAGGGCACCAGGGCGATAGCCGGGAAGCCCAGGTGCCGGCCCTCTTAGAGATGCTGGGGATTCCCTATACCGGCTCCAAGGTGCTGACTCTAGCGCTGACCCTGGACAAGCCCATGACCAAGCGGGTGCTGGCTTATGCCGGCATCCGCACCCCGGCGTTCCAGGTATTCGAGCGGGGCGACGAGCCCCTGGGCGGTAATTTGTCGTATCCCTTGTTTGTGAAGCCCAGCCGCGAGGGCACCGGCATGGG
>JACQHA010000301.1 GCA_016199255.1 Deinococcus sp. | reverse complement strand
CAGCTCTACATTGACCCGGACACCTGCATTGACTGTGGGGCCTGCGAGCCGGCGTGTCCGGTGGAAGCCATTTTCGCCCTGGACAGCGTGCCAGAGAAGTGGCAGAGCTTCACCCAGAAGAACGCTGACTACTACAAGAAGTAGGACTGTCGCCTCTCGCGTACCGTCCCTCCAAGCTGAGGATTGCTGTAGATGAGGCGGGAGGGGCTAAGCCCCCTGGTGGCCAGGTGGGAATAGCACGATATTTTGTGTTATATTCCTGGCAAGGAGCTGAGGGAGCCCCCCATCCCCATTCCCTCAGCTCCTATAGCGGTTTGCAGAAAGGTTGAGTTTCAAACCCGCCCCTACAATGTGCCGTGCCAGCCAAAACCTACAGCAGTATAAACTCACTCAATCTTTATGCCAACCGCTGTAGCTTATTGATGCCCCCACTAGCTAGGACGTGTGTTAAGCTGGCTCTATGGCAACTTATAGGGGATGGGTTGTGCGGCGAGTCTGGTTGGCACTTCTGATTAGCCTGGGACTGACCTTGGTTGGGGCACAGACTGACCAGCCAGAAGTGGTCGGGGTAGGGTTCGGCTTCTTTCCCACCGTACAGTTCTCCCCCTGGTTTGTGGCTGAGGGCCTGGGGTTCTATGCCCTGGTGGACCTGAGGCCAGAGTACCGGTTTGGCTTTGCCCCCGACCTGCTGCCGCTACTGTTGCGCGGCCAGCTGGACTTCCTGGTGGCCGATGCGGAAGACGTGATCCAGGCTAGAGCCGAGGGCCTGGATGTGGTGTACATCTCAGCGCTCTACGCCCAGGTGCCTAATGCCATCGCGGCTCGAGCTGATACGGGGATTATCACCGCCCCTGATCTCCGGGGACACACCATTGGCATTCCCATCCTGGCTGGCTCCAGCTACACCAGCCTGCAGTCGATCCTGGCTGGGGCTGGCCTGACCGAGAGCGACGTGATCATCCGGGAGATTGGCTTCACCCAGGTGGAGGCGCTGGCTAGCGGCCTGGTAGATGCGGCCATGGTGTTCTTGGACAATGAGCCCATCCAGCTGGCCCAGCGGGGCGTGGCCATCAACCTGATCCCAGCGGCGCAGTTTAACGTGTCGCTGGGCAATGGCCTGATCACCACCGGCCAGGTGATCCGGGAGCGGCCAGACCTGGTGCGGCGCTTTGTGGAGGCCACTCAGCGGGCTCAGGCGGCGGTAGTGCGCTTCCCTGACCTGGCGCTGGAGCTGTCGAAGCCATTAGTAGCGGCGCTCCAGGACCCGGCGAACCTGCCTGAGCAGCGGCAGCGCCTGCTGGCCTCCATTGCCCTGTGGGAGAGCGAGTACACCAGAGCTGAGGGCATTGGCTTCAGCGACCCGGCAGCGTGGGCGTTTGCCGTGGACTTCCTCTTCCAGCAGGGCCGATTAGACCGGCGGATTGATCCCAATGAGGTGTTTACCAACGCCTTCCTGGTGCCTGGGGTAGGAGTTAAGTAGGATCCCCCCTGACTTCCTGACAGGGATAAGGGGAACACTGGTAACCTACCGCCAGCTGAAGCAGACGGCTTTCCAGGAGAAGACGATGTCAGAGACAGTGCCTAGAATTCAGGGGCCGGTTACTCTGAGAGGGTTCACCCTCAAGGCCCCATGCCCGTTGAGCCAGCTCGCCGGGCCATGCGGTGTGGGCACGCGCCAGCTGTTGCTCTGTCCCGCAGAGTGTCTTGTGCCCAAACCCCACAGGTTTTACCGCACCCAGGTTATGCGCCGAACCGCACGACGCTCGGGGTGCGAACCAGGAACCTGTGCTGTCAAGGTCCAGGGGCGACGCGGGGTCGTCCAAACACAGTCTAGCACACCAAGAAGGGAGGGTGCCATTCCTCTGTCGCGTTTACGCGACAGTTTCCTGGCGCAATTTCTATGAAATGGGTAACCCGCAAGAACGCCAACGTGGACCGTATCGCCTGTCCTTGGCTGATCCGCCGCTTTATTGATCCAGCGGCGGAATTCCTGTTTGTGGCGCCGGAGCAGGTGTTAGTAGTGGCAGAGCGCGAGAAAGCCATCCCCTTCGACGTGCCAGGGGTGGAGCTAGGCCACTCCGCTGGGCGCTGCAGCTTTGAGTCAATCCTGGTGAAGTACCGGCTAGAGGACCCGGCGCTAGTGCTCCTGGGGCGCATTGTGCATGGGGCAGACATCCCAGCAGACCTGGCCATTGAGCCTGAAGCGGCAGGGCTGAGGGCGGTGGCCTACGGCTTTGCCCAGCTGTATGGCGACCATGACCAGGAGAAGCTGGGTTTGGAAAGCCCGGTTTACGATGCGCTCTATGCCTGGTGCCAGCGCCGCATAGCGCAGGCCAGCTAGGATGAGTATTCCCGACCACAGCGCCAAGAGGCTGGGCTGGCTGAGCGCTGATGCTAGGCTGATTCTCGCTGCCCGGGCCGCCAGGGCACTGGCCTACAGTTTCCTCTCGGTGTTTCTGGGTGTCTATCTCGAGGGCATTGGCCTCAAGCCCTCCCAGATCGGTGCCTTGCTCACTACTGTGCTGGTGGGCAGCGCTAGCCTCACCGCTCTGGTATCACTGGTAGCCGACCGGCTGGGCCGGCGCCGGGTGCTGGTATGCTATGCCCTGCTCATGGCTGGTGCCGGCCTGGTCTTAGCTCTCAGCACCAGGTTTCCTCTCTTGCTCCTGGCAGCGCTCACTGGCACTGTGGCGGTCACTGGGGGCGAAGCTGGTCCCTTCTTGGCTATTGAGCAGGCAGTATTGCCTCAGACCGTGGCCGCGCCGCGCCGCAACCGGCTCTTTGGGCTCTATAACACTGTGGGCGCCCTGGCCGGGGCACTGGGGGCGCTAGGGGGCGCTCTCCCCAAGGTAATGGCTAGGTGGGGTGTGCCGCTAGTTGATGCCTACCGGCTCATGCTGGGGCTTTATGTAGTCCTGGCCCTGGTGGCGCTGGTGCTGCTCAGCCGGCTCTCTGGCCAGGTGGAGGTGGAGCGGGGCGCTGGGCCCCCAGCGCTGTTTGGGCTGAGCCGCTCCCGGGGGGTGGTGGCCCGGCTCTCAATGCTGTTTGCCCTGGACAGCCTGGCCGGGGGGTTCGTGGTGCAGAGCCTGGTGGCCTACTGGTTCCACTTGCGCTTTGGCGTGGGGACTGAGGTGCTGGGGCCGGTGTTTTTTGGGGTGGGCCTGCTGCAGGCCATTTCCTTTTTGGTGGCGGCTCGGCTGGCGGACCGTATTGGCCTGATACCTACCATGGTGTTCACCCACCT
>JACQHA010000307.1 GCA_016199255.1 Deinococcus sp. | reverse complement strand
CTGGCTGGCGCTGGCCCGCTCCTCGGCTGCCGCCAGCTGGGTGCGCAGGTCTTTCAGGGCGGCATCTAGGTCAGTGAGCTGCGCCTTGAGGGCGGTCACCGTCCCTTTGGCCTCGTCCCCCTCCTGCTTCAGGGCGTTCACTTCTTCCTCGCGCTGGTGCAGCGCCTCTTTGAGATTGTCTGCCAGGCCTTTGCTGCGAGCACTCTTGGCCTCAAGCAGGCTGATCTTCGAGGTCTCCTCCTGGAGTTGCTTGGCCAGCGCCGCTGCGCGGTTCCGGCTAGGCAGCCACCCCGCCACCAGCCCTACCATAAGCCCCGCGAGAACGTACAGGATGCTCTCCACAGCCCCTACCTCCCCCAAGCCACCTGACTCTCCCCAGCGTTTCTGCCACGTGCCATAAAAGTGCTGCTGTCAGTGTAGCAAAAATCCCGGCGCCAACATGCGTAGCGCTACTGCGGCCCCCGGATCAGGTACCGCAAGCGGTTTTCCAGCACCTGGTCCATGGAAAACTGCTCCAGCTTCAGGTAGTGGGCGGCGGCGTCCCATAGGGCCGCCTGGGGGACCAAGCCCACAATCTGCGTGCCCAGCACTGGCACGCCGTAGCGCTGTGCCTCGTGTTCAATCAGCGCCAGGGCACGGTGCAGAGGGGTGTGGCGGAAGTCAGTCAGGTTCATGCTCACCTGCACCACCCCTTTGGACTTGATCTCCAGGCCCAGGGCTCTGCAGTAGCGCAGGCCGCCTGAGGAGTGGCGCACCGCCCGGGCAATATGCTTGGCTACCTCTACATTAGCAGTGCCCAGGGTCACGTTGCAGGCAATCAAGGGCTTTCTAGCGCCAATGGCCACGGCGCCGGCGGTGGGGTGGATGCAGTTGGGGCCAAAGTCCGGCACATGGGCGGGATCGGTGCCAATCAGCTCCCGCAGGCCCTCGAACTGGCCTTTGCGCACCTGCGCCAGATCAATTCGCTCTGGCCTGGTAGCAGCAGCTTCGTAGAGGAACACCGGGATATTCAGCTCGCGGCCAATGCGCTCGCCTAGCTGCCTGGCCAGCGCTGCACCGTCCGCCATGGTGACCCCTTCTAGGGGCACAAAGGGGATCACGTCTACTGCCCCCATGCGGGGATGGACCCCCTGGTGCTGGTTCAGGTCAATCAGGGCCTGCGCCACCTGGGCAGAGCGGAACGCTGCCTCCCCGCAGGCCGGCGGTTCCCCGGCGAAGGTGATCACCGAGCGGTGGTGGTCGCCGTCAGTGTGCACGTCTAGCACCTGCACACCTGGGACCTCTCGGATGGCCTGGACTAGCCGCTGGATGGTTCCCTGGTTCCGCCCTTCAGAGAAGTTGGGGACGCACTCGATGAGCTGGAGCATGGGGCCTCCGTTCCTGCACTGTAGCACGCCCACTCCGCCAGCGTCCTGTCAGAGAGCTGGTGGCATGATGCTAGCGCCATGGAGACCGAACGCTTCAAAGAGGCGGTCTC
The DNA here is from genome assembly GCA_016199255.1 of Deinococcus sp. Lineage (GTDB taxonomy): Bacteria > Deinococcota > Deinococci > JACQHA01 > JACQHA01 > JACQHA01. The sequence goes on along the minus strand of JACQHA010000307.1, from coordinate 6,811 downwards.
AGATCTGATCCTCTTGGGGAAGCCGCTACAAGTCCCCCCGGGTTCTGATGAGCTGTGGACCAAGCCCCAGGGCTCTGCGGAATGTGCCACTTACCGGCTCACCTGGGGCTGGCATCAGGGCCAGCCGGCGGCGGCGATTTGGACCACGAGTGGCGAGCGCGCCTGGGCCTACGCTATTTCAGAGCGCATCTTGCAGCGCCTGAACACTCTTGCCCCCACTGCTCCTGCCTGGGAAAAGGGCAAGGCCCGGCCCACGGTGCCGCTGGCGCCTCCCAAGAAATCCTCTGAACCGGCGCGAGCCTTTCCCCTGGCGGCGCTGGCCCAGCTTTTGGCCAGCGAAGCCCAAAAGGGCACCCGCCCCGAGCAGCTGGCGCGCTTAATCGCCCAGACCCTGGCGGCAACAGGCGCGCTGCGCGAGGGCTTGGCGCTCGAGTAGCCCTTATACTGGGCCATGTCTACTGGCCTGGTGTATCACCCTGATTATTTAAAGCACCGCACTGGCCATGACCACCCTGAGCGTCCCCAGCGCTTGGAGGCTATTCTCCAGGGGCTGGCCCACTCTGGCCTGATGGAGAAGCTCGTGCCTATTGCTCCCCGGGAGGCTCTGCAAGCGGAGCTGGAGCGGGTGCACACTAGCGAGTACATTGCCTTAGTGCGCTCCATCTGGGAGCACGGCCTAGAGGAGCTGGATCCAGACACAGTAGTGAGCCCCGGCACGCTGCGGGCGGCGCTACTCGCCGCTGGCGGGGCGCTGGCAGCAGTGGATGCGGTCATGGCCGGCACAGTGCGCAACGCCTTTGTGGCCTGCCGGCCGCCTGGGCACCACGCCACTCCTGACCGGGCCATGGGGTTCTGTTTGTTCAACAACGTGGCCCTCGCCGCCCGGCACCTGCAGGCGGTGCACGGCCTGGAGCGGGTGCTGATTGTGGATTGGGACCTACACCACGGCAACGGCACCCAGGATATTTTCTATGACGATCCTACCGTGCTCTACGTGAGCAGCCACCAGTACCCCTACTACCCTGGCACCGGCACGCGGGAGGAGCGGGGCACTGGCGCTGGCACTGGCTACACCATCAACTTGCCCTTGCTCCCTGGCACCCCAGCAGCAGCGCAAGTGAAGTTGCTGCTAGATGTATTTCACGGCCCCGCCCGCGCCTTCCGGCCGCAATTCATCCTGATCTCCTGCGGCCTTGACGCCCATAAAGATGACCCCATGAGCGCCCTATCTCTGGAGGCGAAGGACTACGCCACTCTCACCAGAGCGCTAGTCGAGCTGGCCCAAGAGCACGCCCATGGCCGGCTGGTGTCGGTGCTAGAGGGAGGCTATAACCTCAGCGCCCTGGCCGAGTCAGCAGCGGCTCACGTGCAGGAGCTAGTAGCCGGCTAGGTGTAGTCCGGGGCGCGACCAGGCTCGCAGAGGGGTATACTAGCCTTACCTCGCCGCCCCACAACACTGAGAGGGCCATCCCCCACCGGCACGGTTGATGTCGATGGCGGAGAGAGTGTCACGGAGAAAGTTTGTGGTGCCTACCAGACTACGAGCGCATCCATTAGCCGCCTGACACGGCTATGGTCTCCAGCCCCGGCACGGTAGATAGGTCCAGCAGGAAGATGTGATGGATGCCCTCTACGCGCCGGGAGATAAAGGCCAGGAAGCGGCCGTCGCGGGTGAAGGTGGCGTGAATGTCGTTCGCTGGGTTGGAGGTGAGCTGCCGCAGGCCGGTGCCATCGGCGTTCACCATCCAGATGTCCGGGTCACCGGCCCGGTTCGACTGGAACGCCAGCCAGCGGCCAGAAGGATGCCAGGTGGGAAAGCCATCGTCGCCGTCAAAGGTGATCTGGTAGTGCTCTGAGCCATCGGCGTTCATGATCCAGATGCCAAATTCCCCGGTGCGGTTCGAATCGAAGGCGATCAAGTTGCCGTCAGGCGAGTACTCTGGGTAGCCGTCAGAACCAGGAGAGTCAGTGAGGCGTTCCAGGTCCGAGCCGTCCTCGGCCACAGTGAAGATGTCCAAGTTGTTGTTGCGGATCGCTTCAAAGGCAATCCGGTGCTGGGGCGACCAGGAGGGGGCGCAGGGGGTAACGCTCAGGCCCGGCCAGTCTACTACCAAGGGGGTGACATTGCCGCTCTCGATTTCCAGGATCCAGATGCCAATATTGCCCGAGCGGTCTGACAAAAAAGCGATGCGCTGCCCATCAGGTGACCAGGTGCCGCGGCCATCGTAGCCTGGATGATCGGTAATTTGGCGTGGTTCCTGGTCGCCAGTCTTGAGCCACAGGTTGAAGTTGCCTCCCCGGTTGGACTCGAAAAGCAAGGTCTCGCCATCAGGTGACCAGGCAGCCCAGCTTTCCTCAGTGACCTGGTTGTCTGGGAAGGGATCAAGGAGGGTGATCTTGCCCTCCACGACCTGGGCCAGGCCAAAAGTTGCTAAGAGTAGAAGTAGCCATAGAAGAGACCTTCTGATCACGGCGAACCTCCGTACGGCCCACCCGGCCCGCCGGGACCGCGCCGGCGGGGGTGGCGACACGCCGCTCATCCTACCCCATTGCCTGGCTGTGAGGTAGGGGAGTGAATAAGGGCCGGGTCATGGGGCCCGGCCCTCGGTCCTGGGCTGGCTGGGAGTGGCTACGCTGGCGCCGCTGAGGGCGCTGGGGTGGTGGCTGGGAAGCCCAGCAGCCGCACCCCAACAATGAGGAACCAGAGCAGCAGGGCGTAATCGGCGATCATCTGGATCACCTCGATGTTAGCCCACAGGGTGATGAGGCCTACAACGCCCACCACCAACGCAGCCCAGCCCAGCCAGCTGGCGAAGACCTTGCTGGCTGTAGGCGTAGAGCGGAGCGTAGGCCTGCGCCACTGCCGCTTTGGCAGTGGCATCGGCCGCCTGCTGGTAGGCCCGGGCATAGGCCGGTGAAGAGGTGGCTTCCAGCAACACTGTGGCGCCAGTGCCTAGCAGCTTACCGCCCACCATAGCGGCTGTGGCGTAAAAGGCGAAGCCACACTCCCGCTCAGCGGTCAGCGCCCGATACAGCGCCAGGGCTGCTGCAATGATAAGGAAGTCCCCAACTACCACGGCCCAGTGGACGCTGCCATATGAGTTATGGTTGGCAATCATCCTGAGAGCTTCTTCGGGAGTCCCGCCTTCGGCTGGGTGCATAAGCAGCGCAATGGCGACGACAATGGCACCTACGATGGCACAGCCCCCACCAATCTTGTAGAGTGTCGTGTCTTTGCCCATCACTTCCCCTTTCCGACAGCACAAGCTGCCGTGTGCGCGTGCTGGCTTGCCTCTTACGGTGGAATATACTAGCGTACTTTTCAGCGCCGCGCCACTGGGCGAAATGGGATCAGGCTGTCCCGGCCAGATCTAGCAAGGTGTGCAGCAGCACGTTGCCGCCGCGGGTGATGTCGTCCCAGTCGGTATCCTCTGTCTCGGTGTGGCTCTTGCCGCCTTTGCTGGGCACAAAAATCATGCCCGTGGGGCAGAGCCGGCTCAGGTACTGGGCGTCATGGCCGGCGCCGCTCATAATGCGCTGCTGGGTGTAGCCGAACCGGGCGGCGGCCTGTTCCACAGTAGTGATGCACTGCAGGCTGAACTGCACCGCAGCCACCTCATAGAGCGGCTCGATTTGCACGCTCACCCCTTCGCTCTGGGCAGCCTGGGCCATGGCCAGCTCTAGCTGCTCCCGGGCTACCTTAATCAGCTGGTCCCCGGGCCCGCGCAGGTCAATGGTGAATAGGACCTGGCGGGGGATCACGTTGGTGGAGTTAGGTTGTACCTCCAGCCGCCCCACGGTGGCCACTAGCGAGTGGCCCAGGGTAGTAGCCGTGTGGCGGGCGGCGCTCACCATAGCCGCTGCCGCCACTAGAGGATCGTGCCGCAAGTGCATGGGCGTGGTGCCGGCGTGGTTGGCTTCGCCATTCACCGTGACCTTAAGCCAGTTGATCCCCACTACGCCAGTGACGGCGCCGATCTGGTTGTGGTTTGCCTCCAGCACCGGCCCTTGCTCAATATGCAGCTCTATATACGCCGTCAGGGGCCGGGGCCGGCAGGGCACTGGGCCCTGGTAGCCAATGCGCTTGAGCTCCGCGCCCTGAGTGCGTCCCTCCCGGTCAGTGCGGCTATAGGCAAAGTCCAGGTCGTAGACCCCGCTGAACACGCCGCTGCCTATAGTGCCTGGCGAAAAGCGTGTTCCCTCCTCATTGGTCCAGGCCACTACCTCAATGGGGCGGCGGGTGCGGATACGGTGGTCATTGAGGCTGCCCGCCACCTCTAGCGCCGCCATGACCCCCAGCGCCCCATCCAAGCGCCCGCCTTGAGGCTGGGTGTCCAGGTGCGAGCCGCTCAGCACCGGCGGTGCCTGGGGATCAGTCCCTGGCCGCCGGCCAAAGATATTGCCCATGGCGTCCACGCTCACCGCTAGCCCGGCGGCGCGCAGCCAGGAGCAGAAGAGATCGCGGCCCGCTTTGTCCTGGTCGCTCAGGGCTAATCGGGTCACACCGCCGCCCGCAGTGGCGCCAATCCTGGCCAGCTCCTCCAGCCTCTGCTGCAGCCGCCGGCCGTCCACTACCAGTGCTTGCTGGCTCATGCCCCTAGTGTAGTCGATTGGCCGGTTTTCACCAGAGTACCGATGTTATAGATAATTTGAATCAAAAGATATAAGGAATCTTGCTATATCCTCGCTCACTCATGAGCACAAACCGCGTCTCCCATGGGGGTTCTAGCGCTTGTGGCCTCAGTCGAGGTATCATCATGCTCTCGGGCCTGATCACTTGGGCCGGGAATGGAACAAAGGGCAAAACCCTCGGTGTGGTACCTTGTGCAGACAGGGTGCACTTCAGGTGAGGATCTATGGCGCGCCAGACGATTGGTTACAGTCCCGGACAGCTGCAGAGGCTTTTTGCCGAGTACAATGCGGCGTACTTCGGCGGGATCATTCCCCCCTATGGGGTGGAGTACGGCTCCCGCCGCATGACCAGCCGCGCCGGCATCTGTTACCCTGGCCTGCAGATCATCAGGCTGTCGCCGGTGCTCCTGGGAGGTGACCGGCGGCGCGTCAGGGACACTTTGCTGCACGAAATGACTCATGCCTGGCTGGCGGCGCTGCGGCGGCCCTGGGGCCACACCGACGAGTTCAAGGCCAAGCTGCTGGAGCTGCGCGATCTAGGCGCCCACTCCCCGGTGGGCAATAAAGAGCTGGTCTATCACTGCTACCGGCGGGCCCCCCGGCGGCGGCCTTACTTCCTGTTCCGCTGCCGCCGCTGTGGGGCGCGGGCCATTAGCGCCGTCAAGCGCCGCTACTCTTGTGGCCGCTGTCAGCCGCAGCGTTTTGACCCTCGTTTCCAGATGGTGTTTGCCGGGTTGGTAAACCGCAACGGCGCGCCCTACCAGCGCCGCTAGCCCATTGCATGTCTGCTGGGAGCGCGGGCGTCACTATGGCCTTCGGCCCGCCCGCCAGAAGCGGCCGCGTCTCGTCCCGCCGTCTTAACCGTTTTAACCACTGGCTTAACGAACTCTTACCCGCCCTGGGCATTAATGGGTACAGAGAACGACGCCTGGTGACAGGCGGTAGGGAGGAGGGTGGTTGAGCATGTGGCAGCAGTGGCAGAAGCGGACCATGATCTTGGTGCTGGTGAGCGCGGTGCTGGTGGTGGCTGCGGTGTCTGCTGCCGGCCCTAATGCCCCTGCTGCTCTCACCCCTGGTATTGCTGCTGGCGCTGCTCCTGCCCAGCCTGCAGTGGAACTCTCGGCCCTGACGGCACCGGCCATAGGGTTCACAGTGTGCATGGTGCTCAGTGGCCCGGTGAAGCGCCTAGCTCGTTGAATCCGAAAAAACCCAACCCTGGCCCTGCAGGGTGTTACCTGCGGCGGCTAGAGATCCGGCTACGGCTGCCGCTGGCTAGCGGCCCCACCCCTAGGCGGGAGCGTGGGTCGCTAGTGGAACGGGAGGAGCTGGAGAGGCGGCTGCGGGAGCCTACGCTGGTGCGGGAGCTCAGGCTGCTGGTAGACCTAGACAGTGAAGATGACGTGGAGCCGAGGCGGCGAGTGGAAGAGCTGGAGGAGCGGCTGCTGGAGCCCGGGCTGCGAGTGGTGCGGAAGAGGGGAGATGAGCTAGAACTGAGGCGGCGGCTAGAGGAGCGAGAGCTGGAGAGGCGGCTGCTGCTGCCTGTGCTGGTGCGGGAACTGAGACCGCGGGTGGAGCGGGAGAGAGAAGCTGATGTGGAGCTGAGACGGCGGGTAGAGGAGCGGGAGGAGCTGCTAGTGGAGCGTGGCGCGGCGCAGAAGAGGGTGCCATCTTCGTCTTCCAGGCAGTCGGTGCGGGTGAAGCCGTCTGCATCGATGACATCGTCCACCTGAATGGCGGCGATGATAGGCTCGTTGTCGAAGGTGGCCCGGAAGAGCTGGCCGTCGACGTTGACGGTGACATCGTCCGCGCAGAGGATGCGGTTGCGGTCATCCAGGGCGCAGTTGCGGCGGCGGATGCCGTCATCGTCGGTGAGGTCATCAATGACCTCCAGCTCCCGCACCCGGCTAGTGCGGCTGGTGCTGCGGCTCAGACGGGAAGAGAGCGCCGAGCGGCTGGAGCTGCTGGAGCGGCTCAGGCTGGAGCTGGAGCGAGTTTCCGAGGGCCGCCCGAAGATCACTTGGGCTTCGGCTGGCAGAGAGAGTAAGGCGGTGAGCAATAACCCCACCCAGGTCCTTTTCATAGAAATTGCGCCAGGAAACCCACGCTTTCCAGCGTGGGAGGAATGGCGCCCTCACCTCCTTGCTCTTGAGTATCCCTGCATGATACACTTCCTTTGTGG
>JACQHA010000291.1 GCA_016199255.1 Deinococcus sp. | reverse complement strand
GAAGCCCAGCGGGAGAAGGCAGCTAGAGGCGGCCTGGAGGGCCAGGAATATCCTTGGGGCAATGTGATTCCCGACACCGTGCCAGTCAAGGGCGGCAGGGACTCCCGCCCTCCCCAGGCGGGCTCAACCCCGCCCAATGGCTACGGCCTCTATCACCTGGCTGATGGGGTGCACGAATGGTGTGCCGACTGGTATCGCCCAGGCTACTACGCCAGCGCCCCCAGGCATAACCCCCCTGGCCCCCCCACTGGCCAGCGGCGCTCGGCTCGAGGCGGCTCCTGGCGCCACCACTTCGCGGTCAGTCGCTGCGCTGCCCGGAGCAGTCTGGGCCCGGCCTACCGCTATAGTGATTTTGGCTTCCGCTGCGCCTCGCCTAGCCCGTGAGTCATGTGTCAGCTCTAAGAGTTAGCCTGCAGCTATGCAGGGCACTGCTCGCCTGGCTACACAGCGCATCCGCCGGCGGTGGGACCCCACTCCCCAACCACAGAAGCCATCGCTTGGCGATGTCCTGACCCTGATTGCCTTGCTCCTGATTCTGGTCCAGGGCACCGCCTGGATCTACCATTTCTTGGGCCCCTCCATCAGGGAGATGCTGGCCAGGCGGGCCACCCCAGCTGCTGTACTGCCACCAGAAGAGCCACCACCGGTAGCTGCTCCAGCACAGCCAGCGGCCCCACCCCAGGCTATTGCCCCGGCAGTTCCGCCAGCCCCTTCCAGGTCACTGGGAGCAGCTAACGGCAACTTCAGCGTCCAGGTGATGGCAGTAGCCAGAGCTTCTGATGCCCAGCGCATTGCCCGGCAGTTGAACCAGGAGACGGGCTACCGGACCTTTGTGGTCTCAGGCCGCTGGCAGCAGGTGCGCATCGGCTATTTCCAGACTAGGGACGAGGCAGAGCAGGCCCGGCGCGACATGGTGACCCAGGGCTATGCCGACGCCCTCATCCTGCAGGTGCAGTAGTGATCGGGCGATTCAGCCCAGCAGCCCCCGCTCCCTGAGGCTGACAAAGCCCTCGGCGGCCAGAATCACATGGTCCAGGATATCAATGTCCATGACCTCCGCCGCGGCGGCTAACTGGCGCGACACCTGCAGGTCGGAGTCTGAGGGCTCGGGAGAGCCGCTGGGGTGGTTGTGCGCCAGGATAATACCGGCGGCACCGTACTCCACCGCCGGGCGGAACACCTCCCGGGGGTGAGCCAAGTTGGCGGTGGCGGTGCCGACAGAGATGACTTCATCGTGGATCAAGCGGTTGCGGGAGTTTAGATAGAGCCCCCGGAGCTGTTCCCGGCTGAGTTTTGTCATCTCCCCCAGGTGCTGGGCCACATCCTCGGGGGTGCGCAGTACTGGCAGCCGGCCAGGGCTTTCTAGAAAGAAGCGGCGCCCCAGCTCCACCGCTGCCACGAGCTGGCAGGCGCGCACTGGCCCCAGCCCTAGCGCCGCTACGGCGCTCTCCACCTGGCGCAGAGTGGCCAGCGCCCGGGAGCCATACTCCCTGAGCACCCGCCGGGCCAGGTCTTCCACTGTTTCCCCCCTCCGCCCGGTGCCCCAAATCACCGCCAGTAACTCTTCCAGGTGCAGGGCATCTGGCCCGAGCTGCACCAGCTTCTCCCTGGGCCGCAGCTCAGCCGCTACATCGCGCAGGCGGGGGGTGTAGAAGTCCCGCAGTTCCTGCCCCGGCTCCTGGCTCACACTGGCAGCCTAGAGCGCCAGGGGCGCAGGCCAGGAACAGAAGAGTTACAAGGCAGTCCCGGGGAACAGTGCCAGCAAATCGCTCAGCTGGTTAATGGTGTAGTCAGGAGACACAGAGCTAAAGTTGGCGCGCTGGAAGGTCTCAAACGAGGGGATCAGCACCGACACCATGCCCAGCCGCTTGGCGCCGGCTACGTCTGCCGCCGGACCGCTCTCGTCCTCGAGCGGCAGCCATAGAGCGCGCGCCCCAGCTACAGCCGCTGGGGGGTGTGCTCACCTCACAACTCAGGAAGGAGGTTCTATTGTCACTGGCAACGTTAAAATCACTATTGGCGGCGTAGAATTCCCCACCTCCTTCCCGCCGCTGGCGCCAGGTCACCCGTGGTTACCTGCGCACCTTTCACAGGGCGCATTGTCTGGTATCTGGTGCGCCAGGCCGCACGGCGGGCGGGGCTGGAAAAGCGAGTGAGCCCCCACACTTTGCGGCACACCTGTGCCACACAGCTCTACCTGCACGGGGCGGGGATTGAGGGCAGAGTCGAGGCCAAAGCAGCGACGCGCCAGGTAGCGAGAGCGGCGAGCATCACGCCGCCTGGGTCGGGGGCGTGCTCTGTGCCCGCAGCACGCGCACACCTGAGAGATCAGCCCGTTGCTGTGCCTGCCACAGGTCATAGTTCTGCTGCATGTTCAGCCACAGTTTGGGCGTCGTTCCAAAGGCTTTAGAAAGCCGCATCGCCGTGTCCGGGCTGATGCCATAGCGCCCGTTGATGATGCCGGAGACCGTGTTACGCGAGAGACCGAGCGCCTGCGCCGCCTCCGTGACTGTGAGACCGAGCGGCTCAAGATAGTGCTCCTTGAGGATTGCACCGGGGTGAACGGGGTTGTGCATCGGCATAGCAACCTCCTTCAGTGATAGTCTAGGTAGTCCACATCGTACGCGTCGCCATCCTCAAGGCGGAAGGTCACACGCCAGCTGCCACTGATCTCAACCGCCCAGTGCCCTTTGCGGTCGCCCTTCAGGGGATGCAAGCCAGAGCCGGGATAGTGCATATCGGCCAGTGTCTCCGCCGCGTCCAGTTGGGTGAGGATGCGCTGAAGTCACTTCACGTGGCTCTGCATCACCTCTGATGTGTCGCCGCGCTCATAGAGCCGTTTCAAGCCTTTGTGTCGAAAGGATTGAATCATGACGGCGACCTCTCGCATTGTAAAGCGTCGTATTACACATTGCAAGACGCCTCACCGCATCCCTTCCAGCTTCCCCCCTGCGGCGCTCAATCCTCTCCGGGTGGCTGGGGAGCAGGTGAAGTGGCCGGTGTGGCTCCTCAGCAGGCGCGATGCAGAGGAGCGCCTCGAACTTGACCATCAACGGCTCCGGTCTCTGCGGCAGCGCGAGGCTGTGCGACTGGCCCGGCGGATCGCCCAGGGGGATCTGCCATTATACTGACCGCTGATCACTTTTGGGCGGGAGGTGGACGGGGGCACCGAGGTTGCCTACGCTTGGGTCATGTCAAAGCCCCAGACGGAGGTGTGACCCATGTGCCCCCTGACACAATACCCGATG
>JACQHA010000293.1 GCA_016199255.1 Deinococcus sp. | reverse complement strand
GTGGTGCAGCCATCTTGGCTACAGAGCGAGGGCGATGATCTAAGCACCTGGCGGTGATCTGCTACCATAAGCCCATGTTGCGCGTGGCCTTGCTAGGTTGCGGGACGGTGGGCACCGGGGTGCTGGAGCTGCTGTCTCGCTCGTCGTTGCCCCTGGTAGTGCGCGGGGTAGCAGTGGCCCACCTGGACCGGCCCCGGGCGCCGGTGGTGTCGCCTGAGCTCTTGACCGACCGTCCCTTTGAGCTGGTCAGCCAGTCAGACGTGGACGTGGTGGTGGAGCTGATTGGCGGCCTGGACCCGGCGGAATCGCTGGTGCGGGCAGCGCTGGAGGCAGGGAAAGATGTAGTCACTGCCAATAAGGCGCTGATTGCCGAGCGGGGCGAGGCGCTTCTGGCTCTGGCGCGCAGCCGCGGCCGGCGGCTGCTCTATGAGGCCAGTGTGTGTGCCGGCACGCCGGTGATCAGAGCTGCCCGGGCCCTGGCGGCTGGTGGGGTGTGGCGCCTGGCCGGGATTCTGAACGGCACCTGCAACTATGTGCTCTCGCGCATGGCGGCAGGCATGGAATTTGACGACGCGGTGCGATTAGCGCAGCAGCGCGGCTTTGCCGAAGCCGATCCCACGCTGGATATTTCTGGGCGGGATGCGGCGCAGAAACTGGTGGTCCTGGTACGCGAGGCCATGGGGCTCGTGGTGCCCCCTGATGCGTTCGCCGTTGAGGGCATTGCCCAGGTGCGGCGCGGCGACTTGCTGGCTGCCCGGGAGCAGGGCTATGCCTTGAAGCTGGTGGCGGTGGCGCGGCGCGATGGGGAAAAGCTGCAGCTCCGGGTGCACCCTGGGCTGATTCCGCTCGGGCATCCCTTGGCCCAGGTGGAGGAAGAGCTCAACGCCCTGCTCATTGAGTCTGATGGCACAGGCGAGGTGTTCCTGCGCGGCCGGGGCGCCGGGGCGCTGCCCACTGCCACTGCAGTACTAGCTGACCTCTTGGAGCTCATGACTGGCGCCGGCACCATGACCCTGGCCACCCCGGCGCGCCTCAGCATCGTGCCCCACGGCGAGGTGCGGGCCAGGCGGCTGCTGCGTATTGAAGTGGCCGACGAGCTACGGGCAGTGCGCACCCTCACCGACCAGCTGGCGGCAGCCGGGGTGAGCCTGGATCATCTCTCGGCCTACCCAGTGCCGGATCGGGGCACGGTGCTCACCGTGCTTACTGGCCGGGCACCGGGGGCCAATTTAGCTAATGCTCTGGCGGCGCTGGTGCGCGCTGACCTGTGCACGGCGCCGGTGCGTTCCTATTTGCTGGAGGAGCTGGGGGAGGAGGGGACCTAGAGTTGCCAGCGTCACTCAGGCAGCACCTGGGGCAGCAGCCGCTCATTGAGCGCTACCGGCACCGCCTGCCGGTGAGCGGGCAGACGCCGGTAGTGTCCATGGGCGAAGGCAGCACGCCTCTGGTGCCGCTGGTGCGCATCCCGGAGCTCCAGGCGGTGCAGGCCTACGCCAAGCTGGAGAGCATGAACCCCACAGGTTCTTTTAAGGACCGGGGTATGACCCTGGCGATCTCTAAGGCCCTGGAAGCCGGGCGGGAAGCGGTGGTCTGCGCTTCCACCGGGAACACCAGCGCTTCGGCGGCGGCCTATGCTGCCCGGGCCGGGCTGCGCTGCATTGTGGCGCTCCCAGCTGGGAAGGTGGCAGCCGGCAAGCTGGCCCAGGCTATTGTCTACGGTGCAGTGATTGCGGCAGTACAGGGTAACTTTGATGACGCCCTGCGGGTGGTGCGGGAGCTGGCGGAACAGTACCCGGTGGAGCTCGTGAACTCCGTCAATCCCTACCGCCTGGAAGGGCAGAAGACCGCCGCTTTTGAGATTATGGAAGCCCTGGGGGAAGCGCCAGATTATCACTTCCTGCCGGTGGGCAATGCTGGGAACATCACTGCGTACTGGCGGGGCTACAGCGAGTGGTGCGGCCTGGAGAAGAAGCCCCGCATGATGGGCTTCCAGGCGGCGGGAGCGGCGCCCATTGTGGAAGGGCGAGTGATCGAGCGCCCGGAGACCATTGCCACCGCCATTAGAATTGGCAACCCGGTGAGCTGGAAGCAGGCTGAGGCGGCGCGGGACCAGTCGGGTGGCGTCATTGCCCGGGTCACTGATGGGGAGATCCTGGAGGCCTATGCGCTCCTGGCGCGCTATGAAGGAATCTTCTGTGAGCCTTCATCAGCGGCGGCGGTGGCTGGGTTACTCAAGTGCCTTCGCACCCAGCGCCTGAAACCTGGAGCTACGGCAGTCTGCACCCTCACCGGCCACGGGCTCAAAGACCCAGATATTGCCTCCCAGTCCGCTCCGGTGCCGCAGCCCGTAGCCGCCACGGCGGCGGCAGTGGCCAAGTTCGCGGGACTATGACCGGTTCCGCGGTGCAGGTGCCGGCCACCAGCGCGAATTTAGGGCCGGGGTTTGATTGCCTGGGCCTGGCGCTGGGGAAGTACCTGACGGTCACCATGACCCCGCAACTTGGCGCCGTCACCGTAGAGAACCACGGCGCTGGCATGGCACTGCTGCCTACCAACGCCTCCCACCTTACTGCCCAGGCCATTCGCTGCTACTGGGAGAGCATCGGCCATAGAGCCAGTGGCTTCCACCTGCGAGTGGAAAGTGAAATTCCCCTGGCCCGGGGCCTGGGCTCCAGCGCCGCGGCTATTGTGGCTGGGGTGGCGCTGGGTGCCCTGAGTGCTGACCCCAGCTATGACCTGGCGCAGCGCAAGGCAGAGTTGCTGCCGCTCTGCCACACCCTTGAGGGACATCCTGACAATGTGGCTGCCGCGCTGCTCGGGGGCCTGACCATCGCCTGTATCCTGCCTGAGGGTGTGCTGGCTCTGCGACGGGCGCCACCGCCTGGCCTGGGGGCCGTGCTAGTGGTGCCCCGGGACCAGGGGAAAGCCTCGACTCATGAGGCCCGCGCCATGCTGCCTGAGTCCATTCCCCGTGCCGATGGCATCTATAACCTGGGTCGCGTGGCGCTGCTCCTAGAAGCCCTGAGCCAGGGGCGGTTTGAGCTGCTCCGGGAAGCCATGCAGGACAAGCTCCACCAGCCCTACCGCCTGCCCCGCTACCGGGGAGCAGTGGCAGGGCTGGAGGCGATGCTGGCCGCCGGCGCCTACGGGGTTTGCCTGAGTGGTGCCGGGCCCAGCCTGCTGGCATTGGTCCCGCCCCAGCGGGCTACAGCTATTGGCAGCGCCGGGGTAGCTGCTTTGGCCCAGGCTGGGAGCGCAGCCAGCTATCTTGTGGCGGAGCTGGACGCGCAGGGGGTACGGCGGTTAACGGATGCAGCTTCGGCGCGCATCCGTTAACCACCTATCCGCTGCGCCGAGCAGCGGCGTCCGTTGGCCGCTTCTTCGGCCCACGCCGCAGCAACTCCTCCAGGGTATATTCCCCCCGGATGATGCCATCTATCTCATCCTGATCGTAACCTTCCATCAGGAGATCGCGCACGTCATAGCCGATCTGGACGCTCAGATCGCCGATACTGCCCCGGGGGAGGCCGGTTTTGGGATTTATGGTGGTCCAGGTGATCTTGGACACTTGGCTGGCCTTTTTGCTGGTCATGGTAGCCTCAGAACTTGGCCCGAGTGCGCTGCGCCGCCTTCACTTTAACACAGGGGTCTGACATCGCCTGGAAGCGCGGTGTGCCACCGGCAAAGCGCTGGATCAGCTCCACTGGGTGCATGGCCTGAAGGCCAGTGGCCTCTTTGATCTGCATCCGGCAAGTCTCGCAGTCGCTGAGCACCACACTCGCGCCGGACTGCCCAATGGCCTGCGCCATGGGCTGTCCCATTTTCATAGCCAGGTCGTACTTTTCCTTCTTCAAGCCATAGGTGCCGGCAATGCCGCAGCAGCCTGCGTCCAGGTCCACCACTTCCACGCCGGGCAGGGCGTTGAGCAGGTCAATGAATGGCCGGCCAATGCCCTGGAGCCGGATGTGGCAGGGAGTATGGTAGGCCACGCGCAGGTTGTCGGATGTGACCACCGGCGACGCTGGCTGGTCGGCGCTAAGCATCTTCAGATATTCGCCAAGGTCGTAGACATGCTTGCCAAACTCCTTGCCCTGGGGCAGGTCCAGCACATGGACGTAGTCGGCTTTGAGGGTGAGGCCGCAGCTAGGCGAGCCGGAGACAATGTGGTAGCCCTGTTCCACCAGTGGGAGTAAGAGGGCCAGGTTGCGCTGGGCGTAGCGCCGGGCGCTTGCCTGGTCGCCGTTGGCCAGCGCCGGCAGGCCGCAGCACATTTGCACTGGCACTTCCACCTGGCAGCCATAGCGCTCCAGCACGGAGACAATCGCCTCAGATAGCGCGGGGTCATTGTACATGCCAAAGCAGCCTACAAAGAACGCCACCTGGCGCTGTCCATGAGCGGGGTGCTCCCGCCGGCGCCAGCGCATTCTGAAGCTGCCTTGGCTGTAGCTGGGCAAGGTGCGCCGGGCGTCTAGGTGGAGCACCTGGTCCATGAGCCAGCGTGCTGGCCGGAGGCGCAGGCTCCAGTTCACCAGTGGCGCCAGTCGGGTAGCCAGCTCCCCCAGCCGCGCCGGGTGGGCTAGCAGCCGGTCGCGGAGCTGGGTGGGGCCGCGTTGCCCTTTGGCCCGGGCGATGAGCGCTGCCACTGGGATCTCGCTGGGGCAAGCCACAGTGCACAACCCGCAGCCATCGCAGTATTCGATGCCGGGCAGGGGCCCCAGCTTCAGGCGTGCTGCCTCGGGACCCAGGCGCTTGGGGCCAGGGAACTCCGGGTGTTCCGGCAGCACCGGGCAGGCGGTGTCGCAGATGTTGCACTTCAGGCAGGGCTCAAAATCAGCCAGCATGGACACTTCGGGCGGCGGCTTCTCCTGTGGCAATGGCCAGGGCCTCAGCGCTCTGGCCGGTCAGGGGTGTCCCGCCGCCTAACACCTCACCGCAAGCAAAGACATTATCGTACAGCGGCTCGCCGTTTGCACCTAGCGGCCGGAGCCGCCGGTCTACGACTAGCCCCAGGGAGAAGAGGGGGTGGCCCTGGGGATCAAAGAAGCCCCGCCGGGTCCAGCCGTCTTTGGGAGGGGGTACCACCAGGTTGAAGATCGGCTCCCGGAGTTCGCCCTTTTGAAACTGGAGCCCCCCGCCAATCAGGCCCCCGGTGGCCAGCACAAATGCCTGGGCACTATAGGTGACATCGCGGGTCAGGCCGTGCACCGTAATGGCGTGGCAGCGCCCTCCTTGGGTTCGTGCGGCTACCACTTTGTGGCCGATTTCAAAACGCGCTCCCTGCCGGCGCAGGTGCTCCCGGAGCCGGCTCCAGAGCCTGGTGCCAGGCAGCGACGGCGGCAGCGCCGGTAGCTCTGCCACCGGGCAGCCTAAGAGCGACTGCAAATGGTGCTGGCAGCCCACTGGGTCCTCGAGCCCCAGCTGGGGAAAGAGCCCCAGCTGGCAGCCAGCTAGGTGCGGCTGCACCGCTTGGGCAATGGTCTGGCGCACTGCCGGCTGATCCATGGCCCGACCCAGAGCCACGGCATTAGCCAGCGCTGCTGGATGGGGAAAGTCCACGAGCCTAGAGCGGATCCGGATTCTCGAAAGGCGCGGCGCGAGAGGCAGGAAGTCCCAGAACCCCCGCCAGCCTACTATGAGGAGCGATTCCGTCTGGCGCAAATCCGCCAGGGTAGGGGGCAAAAGGTGCACCAGGCGCTGGCCCAGGGTGGGGGTGAGGGTAGGGATGCCCTGCAGGTCGAGGGCATAGGGGAGGCCAATGGCCTGGGTGAGGTGGCGGAAGTGCTCCAGACTTCGGAGCACCTGCTCAGCGCCAATCAGGGCTAGAGGATGCCGGGGGGTGGCAGCGGCGAAGGCAGCAAGATTCCCGCTGCGGGGCAGGCTGACGCCGCCATGTTGCAACGTCACTGATCCCTGGCCGGCAGCGACCACCAGCACCTTCTTCCCACTGGCCAGTGCCTGGGCAGCAGCCATGAAGCCAGCCAGCCCAGCGCCAATGATCACCAGGTCGTAGCTAGTACCCAGCGGCCGAACCCCCACCTGGGCAATTTGTTGCCGACGCTCTACTCGGTCTGGTTGCGCCGAATCTGATGGGTAGGGGCAAACCTGGTGTTCGCCCTGCT
>JACQHA010000296.1 GCA_016199255.1 Deinococcus sp. | reverse complement strand
GGATCGTACGGCAAGGACACCAGGGGCATTGTCCGGGTACGACAGTTTGAGAAGGTGGAAATGGTCAAGTTTGTCCGCCCGGAGACTTCGGAAGACGAGCTGCAGGATTTGGTGCGGCGCGCTGGCCGGCTGCTCCAAGCACTGGAACTTCCCTACCGGGTGCTGCACATGTGCACTGGCGACATGGGGTTCGCCCAGTACCACAAGTACGACCTGGAGGTCTGGGCTGCTGGCTCGGCGCGCTGGCTGGAAGTCTCCTCCTGCTCCAATTTCCGCGACTTCCAGGCGCGGCGGGCCAACATCCGCTACCGTCCTGCGCCGGGAGCGAAGGCCGAGTTTGTACACACCCTGAACGGCTCTGGCCTGGCCCTACCCAGGGTGGTGGTGGCAGTACTGGAGAACTACCAGGAAGCTGATGGCTCGGTGACGGTGCCCCAGGTGCTCCGGCCTTACCTGGGCATTGAGCGCCTCACTACCAGCTAGCTGTTCTGTCCCGGCGGCAGCTTGATGAGCTCCAGCTCCAACCGGTAGTTGCCCTTCTTGGTCTCGCCGAGTATGGCCTGTACCACCAGCCGGCCTACGCCTGCCACGCTGAGCACGTCCCCGGTCTGGATGGCGCTTTTGGGCTCGGCCACCAGGCCGTTGAGGCGCACCTTGCCTTCTTTGGCAGCCCGGGCAAACAAGTTGCGGCTGACACCAAAGCCCCTGGCCCCCACCACATCAGCCCGCAGTGAGGGCACGATCACCTGCCGCGTCTTGGCCATTAGCGCCCTGCCGCCACTAAGCGGCGATAGGTACCTTCCTGGGCGAGGAGCTCCTGGTGGGTGCCCACTTGGCTGATTTGCCCGTTCTCCAGCACCACGATGCGGTTCGCCCCAGCCGCTAGCGAGAGCCGGTGGGCGATGATCAGCGTGCTGCGGCCGCGCATCAAGCGCTCCAGCGCCAGTGACACCCGCCGCTCCGACACCGCGTCCAGATTGGAGGTGGCCTCATCAAGAATGAGAATCTGGGGGTTGCGCAAAATCGCCCGGGCAATGGCAATGCGCTGCCGCTGCCCAGCGCTCAGCCCGCTGCCTCGTTCCCCCAGCTGGCTATACAGTCCCTGGGGCAGCTCCCGGATCAGGTCCGAAATGTCCGCCTCTTCCGCCGCTGCCAGCACTTCTGCTTCCTGGGCACCAGGGCAGCCCATGGCAATATTGTCGAAAATGGTGCCTTTGAAGAGCGCCGGCTCCTGGGGCACCAGGGCGAAGTGGGAGCGCAGTTCCGCCAGGGTCAGGGTGCGGATATCCTGCCCATCTATCCAGATCCGCCCCTGCTGCGGCCGGTAGACGCCAAGTAGTAGCGCCACCAGGCTAGTCTTGCCTGATCCTGATGGCCCCACCACTGCCAGCGATTCGCCCCGCCAGAGCTCTAAGTTAATATCACGCAGGGTGGCGCGGGGATCGCCTGGGTAGGAAAACCACACCGCCCTAAAGCAAAAGGTGGCCCCGGGACTAGGCTGGTTCAGCTGTTGTCCTGGCAGCTGAGGAGTCTCTGCTACCAGCTGCCACTGCTCCTGTTCGCCGCGTTCCTTTAGAAGCGCCATGACCCGGTCGCCAGCAGCGGCCGCCTGCTGGATGTAGCCCCAGCCGTGGCCCAGCACCTGGATGGGATTGGCAGCCAGGCCAATGAAGGCCAAGAACATGCCCAGCCTGGGAAGTTCCAGAGCGCCACTGGACAGTCTGCCGCCAGCGTACCAAAGTAGCGCCCCTACCACCAGCATGGTCAGGAGCACCATCACCGGCGCCTGCAAGGCCGCCAGCGCCATGCGGCGCAAAGAGACGCGCAAGGCCACCCGGTTGTCACTGGCAAAGCGTTTGCTGAGCTGCTCTTCCAGGCCATACGCCTTGACCGTGAGCTGGTGGGCCACGCTCTCTTGGATGCTGGCGGAGAGCTCGGCAATGCGCTGCTGGATGTCCAGGCTGGCCCGGCGCAGCACCCCTCCAGAGTAGCGCCCCAAAAGAAGAATCACCGGTGCCGAGGCAAACATCACCAAAGCCAGCTGGTAGTCAGCCCACAGCGCGCCAGTGACGGCTCCCACCACATTCACCGCCGCCAGGGTCAGGGGACCCAGGTGCACCACAATAAACTGCTGGACCTCCCCCAGGTCAGCGGTGACCCGCCCCGCCAGTTCCCCCGAGGTATGACCGGCCAAGAACTCCGCCGAGAGGCCCTGGAAGTGCTGAAATACCCGCTCCCGCAGTCTAGCCACGGCCAGTGCCCCGGCGCTGCTCAGGATCAGCTCCTGCAGGTACATGAACACCACGTGCACCACCCCAAACCCCACCAGCAGCCCGGCGTACTTCCCCAGCTGGCTGGCCCGGCCCTCCTGGATATCCCTGGTGAGCGGCTCCACCACCAGCACTGGCACCACCAGCTGCCCCAGCGCACTGGCCAGCGCTGCTAACAAGCCCAGGAAGAGCAATCCCAGGTGGGGGCGGAGGATCCGGCCCAGGGTGTTCATGCTATCCTCGTGGACTACCCTTTCCGGCTAGCTGTTGCACCCTCTAGCCGGGCGGAGCGCGCTCCCTGGAAGTACTCAAACTCCCAGACGTACTGCGCCTGCCACCCCAGCCACCAGTGGTTCTGCTGTACAGTCAAGCGCTGGCTGTACTGGGCTGAGCGGGAGGGGCGCAGCACCAACCCCTTGAACCAGAGCAATAGGGGGTGCACTCCTAGCCACACCGCCACCTGCCAGTGCGGGTGGTGACAATAGAGCTGCCAGGCGTTGCGGCCGGCACTGTAGGCCTTGGCCCGCCATTCCTCTGGCGGCGGGGGGGCATGATAACCAATGGCAGCCGGCCAGGAGCGGATGCTGAGCCCGGCGCGCCACAATTTATAGCCCAGTTCCAGATCCTCCCCGCCATATCCCTGCCACTCCACAAAGCCTCCTACCTGCTGTACTGCCGCGCGCGGCGCTGAGGCGTTGCCGGTGGCGAAGCGAATCCAGGGCAGCCGGGTGCCGGCGGCCCAGTGGCTCCGGGTGCCCATGACGTCCTTGAGCCCCACCACTGCGGCACCGCCAAAGTGGCGCTGCGCCTTTACGTGTTCCTCCAGCAGGCGCTCATGGGGCAGCACATCGTCATCGCTGAATACCAAGAACTCGCCCTGGGCGGCACCGATGGCGGCATTGCGCGCCGCCCCCCGCCCCCGGTTCTCCTGCTCCACCACCACCAGCCGGTAGGGCAAGGACAGCTGGTTGAGCGCCTGGGCAGTGCCATCGGTGGAGCCATCGACGGTTACCACCACCTCAAAGCGCTGGGGAGAGAGCGTCTGGGCCTCGAGCCAGTGAAGCTTAGCCAAAAGCGGCTCCCGGCGGTTATAGGTGGGCACAATCACGCTTAATTCCAGCGCCAAGCTGTTACCTCCCTTCAGGGGCCAGCCGCCAGCGCCTGGGCCACGGCCTGCGCTGCCCCGGGCCGGGGCATGGTGTCCGCTAAGCGGCGAGCAATGGCCTGGCGGCGCGGCTCGTCCTGCCACAGCTTCAGCGCTGCTGCGGCCACCTGCTCCGGGGCCACCAGCCCGCGCAGCTCCAGGTGCAGCGCCTCGCCTGCTATTTTATTGGCCAGCGACACAAACTCCAGGCGCGGCTCCAACCGCCGGATCACCGCCCCCTTAATCACTGGCCCCAGGAGCGGCACATACCCCACCCACTGCAGCGGCCCTTCTACCGGGATACGCGCCGGCCGGTACAGGGGCAGCACCACCACTGCTGGCACGCCAGCAATACCCAGCTCCAGGGTGTTGGTGCCGGGAATAGTAATGGCCAGCGCTGCGCGACGCATGAGGCTATAGCCCGCGCTGTCGACAGCCATACGTACCACCGTGCCGTGCGCCGTGACCACCCGGTCTCCCACTATGGCCCCGCCCACACCCCCTACTGGCGCCGCCTGCCGGCCAGTGAGGGCTCTAGCCACGGCCTCATCGCTGAGCAGCGCCGAGCGCAGCCATACGAGCTCCGCATCCACCTGGGGGGCCAATAGCTCTGCTACCCGCAGGAAATAGGGCAGCATCGCTTCGGTTTCGAAGCGCCGGGAGCCGGAGAGCAGGAGTAGCACTGCCGGACCCGAGCTGGGCGGGGTGCCAGCCAGCGCATCCGCCACCAGGTTGCCCACTACCATGACTCTTTCCGGTGGGGCGCCGCGCGCCAAAAGCACCTGCCGCTGGCGCTCGCTGGCCACAAAAATCTGGCGTAGGCCGCGCCAGGGCAAAGGATCGAAGGCATAAGCCCACACCGCATAGCCCAGGCGCCGCCCTAAGCGCCGGGCATGGTCTATGCCCCCCCCCAGCCTGAGCACCACCCCCGGCCCAGGCAAAATTGCCTCCGGCCGAGGCCCACCCAGCACGAAGCGCAGGTACTCCTGGGGCGTCACCACCCCGTCAGCCAGCTGGTGGGCCTGGAGGGC
>JACQHA010000295.1 GCA_016199255.1 Deinococcus sp. | reverse complement strand
TCATGGAGCAGCGGGGCATTTTCCTTCATAGCCTGGCGCACGTCTAGCACCGGCGGCAGCACTTCGTACTCCACGTCAATCAGCTTCAGTGCTTCCTCAGCAACGTGGGGATTGATTGCGGCCACGGCAGCTACGGCGTGCCCTTTGTAGAGCACCTTGTCGCTAGCCAGGATGTTATCGCTCAGGTACTTCAAGTTGACTGCGCCCTCGCCCAGGTCGGCGATCCGGTCCTCAAGGCGTGGCAAGTCCTGGGCAGTGACCGCTGCCCGCACTCCCGGCAGCGCTTCTGCCCGCCTGGTGTCAATGCGGCGGATCCGGGCATGGGCGTGCGGGCTGCGCAGGATCTTTCCGTGCAGCAAGCCCGGGAGCTTGAAGTCAGCGCCATAGATGGCCCGGCCAGTCACCTTGTCGGTGCCGTCGGGGCGGATGGGCCGGGTGCCGATGACCTTGTACTCACTAGTAGCAGGGACGCGCTTGGCATTCTTCATGGGTGCACTTCCCCCGTGCGCTGTGACAACTTCTTAGCAGCATCCATCACTGCTCGCACAATCTTGTCGTAGCCGGTGCAACGGCAAAGGTTGCCCGCCAGCCAGAAGCGAATTTGCTCCTCAGAGGGATGGGGGTAGCGGTCCAGCAGTGCCTTCGCCGCCACCAGAAAGCCCGGGGTGCAGATGCCGCACTGCAGGGCGGCGTGCTCCAGAAAGACCTGCTGCAGCGGGTGCAGCTCGCGGGCGCCAGCCAGCCCTTCCACGGTGGTGACCTCCTGGCCGTCGATCTCCACGCCTAGCACCAGGCAAGAATTCACCAGCCGCCCGTTGAGCAGCACACTGCAGGCGCCGCAGTTGCCGTCGTTGCAGCCCTCCTTCGTGCCGGTCAGGTTCAGGATGTCGCGCAGGCACTCTAGTAAGCTCTGGCGGGGTTCGCAGAGGAACTCCACCTCGTCGCCGTTGATCTTGGCAGTAACGTGCACTTTAGTGGGCATGGCTGGCTCCTTTCTGGGCGCGCTCTATGGCGCCATGGAGCGCCCGCTTGGTCAAAACACCCACCAGGTGGCGCCGCTGGGCAATGGTGCCGCGCATGTCGGTGATGGGCCGCGCTGCCTGCTGCGCCAGGCGGGCGGCTTCGGCAATGGTCTCATCAGAGATTCGCTTCCCGATCAAGGCGTTGCCGGCTGACTCTGCCAATAGAGGTGTTGGAGCCACTGCCCCCAGGGCAATGCGGGCAGCGGTGATGGTGCTCAGGTCGTTACTCAGCACCACCGAAGCGCCAGCTCCCACTACTGCAATATCCATCTCGTTCCGGGGAATGAAGCGCAGGTAGTAGGCGCCGGAGTGGGGAAGAGGAACCGGGATGTGGAACGAGACCAGCATCTCGCCCCGGCGCAGCACGTTGCGGCCTGGCGCCGTGCAGAACTGCTCCACTGGCACAGTGCGCGTCCCGTTGGGGCCGGCAATGGTGCAGGTAGCTCCCAGGACCATCAGCGCTGGGATGGTGTCCCCGCTGGGCGAGGAGTTGCAGAGATTCCCTCCCCAGGTGGCGCGCCCCTGGATCCCAATGCCGCCAATGATCGACGCAGCGTCGACCAGCCCGGGATACACGCGTCGGATCACCGGGTCTTCGTAGATGCGGTAGCAGGGCACCGCGGCGCCAATAGTGAGTCCGGAGGCGGGATCGTAGGAGAGCTGGTTGAGTTCGGGAATCCACTTGATGTCAACTACAAAATCGAGATCCAGGCGGCCGCCGCGCAGCTGGACAATCAGGTCCGTGCCGCCTGCTAGCGGCCGGGCCTTCTCGCCTTTTTCGGCCAGGAGAGCCACGGCTTCGCTGAGGGATCTCGGGGCCCGGTATTCAAACGCTTTCACCGGCATACCTCCAATAGGTGAATTGATAGCTTCTGGTCCGGCAGCATCGGCACCTATGATAGCCTACCGGGTAGCGCCCTACTGCTAGCCCGGCGGGCGAGGGGTGTGACACCACTTCAGGCGAAAACCACCGTCTTGTTCTGGTGCACCAGGATGCGGTCTTCCACGTGCCAGGCCACCGCCCGGGCCAGCACCACCCGCTCGATGTAGCGGCCGATGCGCTTCAGGTCCTCAATGCTGTGCCGGTGGTCCACCCGCTGCACGTCCTGCTCAATGATGGGGCCAGCATCTAGCTCCTCGGTCACATAATGTGCCGTGGCACCAATCAGCTTCACGCCGCGCTGGTGGGCCTGGTTATAGGGGCGGGCGCCGACGAAGGCTGGCAGGAAGCTGTGGTGGATGTTGATGATCCGGTTGGGCCAGTGCTGCAGGAAGTCGCTGGAGAGGATCTGCATGTATCTAGCCAGCACCACCACATCAGCCCGGCCGGCTAATAGCGCCAGTTGCGCCTGCTCCGCTTCTGCCTTGCGCTCTGGGGTCACTGGCAGGTGGTGAAAGGGAATGTCCCAGCCGGCCACAGTCTCCTGCAGGTCTAGATGATTGCTGACCACTGTGGCGATCTCGGCCCGCAGGTCACCGGCGCGCCACCGCCAGAGCAGTTCCAAGAGGCAGTGCTCCTCTTTGGAAACAAAGATGGCGATGCGCTTGGGCTGGCTGGCGTAGGCCAGGCGCCAGTCCATGCTGAAGCGCTGGGATACTGCCCTGAACTCCTGCTCTATTTCTGGCCCGCGCTGCACCAGGTCGGGCAGGTCAAACTCAATGCGCATGAAGAAGAGGCCCCCTTCGGGGTCGCTGCTGTGCTGGTCGGAGTGAACAATGTTTGCCCCCCGCTCGAACAGGAATTGGGACACGGCGGCCACAATGCCTGGCCGGTCCGGGCAGGAGATGAGCAGCCGCCCGCGGTGGGGGTATTGGGCCAGATACCGTTGCAGCGATGGGTTCATAATCTACTCAAGTCTGCAAAGCCCCACTTTTTGAGGAGACAGACTGCACTGACTCAGAACCCCGTGCTGTTCCCAGAGGGAGGATGAGACGTGCCGCACGCTCAAAGAAGAAGTAATCCCAGGCCCAGTTGATGAGGACGAAGAGGCGGTTGCGAAAACCAATCAGGTTGAAGAGATGGACGCTCAGCCAGAGCACCCACGCCAGGAAACCGGTGCAGGCCCACCCACCAAGGTGAGACACCGCGGCATTTCGTCCAATGGTCACCATGGTGCCCCGGTCTCGATAGCGGAACGGCAGGGGGTCTTGCCCAGCTAACTGCCGTCTGATATTCCGTGCGGCTCTGACCCCCTGTTGGATAGCAACTGGGGCAACCATGGGCAGTGGGCGCTCACCACCCTCGATATAAGCTAGATCGCCGACGATGTAGACTTCAGGATAATTGGGCACTTGCAGGGTATGCAGGACCGCCACCTGTCCTCCTTGGGTGGTGGGCAGTCCCCATGCCTTGGCTGCGGGATCGCCCCGCACCCCGGCTGTCCAGACGACAGTGTCCGTAGGAATGACCGTGCCGTCCTGGAGATGCACTGCCAGAGCGGTCACCTGGCTCACCCTGGCCTCTAGGCGCACCTCCACTCCCATCTTGCGTAGCCGTGTCAGCGTATACCGGCGCAGACGCTCAGGCAGACCGGGGAGTAGGCTATCCACTGCTTCCAACAGGATGACCTGGACTTCTTGGAAATCCGGCAGCGGATAATCCTTCACCAGAGGACCACGGATGAGTTCGGCCAAGGCCCCGGCGAATTCTACCCCTGTGGGACCACCACCTACGATGACAAATGTCAACATCCTCCGGCGTTTGTCGGCCTCTGGTTCATGCACCACTCGCTCGCAAGAGGACAGGATGTGGTTGCGGAGGGCAATCCCCTGCTCCAGCGTTCTCAAGGGGAAGGCGTACTGGGCTGCGCCGGGCACTCCGAAGAAGTGGGAGGTACTTCCCAGGGCCAGGATCAGGAAGTCGTATGGTATCACCACTCCATCGCCCTCTACCCTCCGAGCCACTAGGTCTACCCGCTTGACGTCAGCCATGAGGAAATGCACATTGGGCAGTTTCCGCAGGATACTCCGTGTTGGGTAGGCAATCTCCTCCGTTTCCAGTTCGGCTGCGGCAATCTGGTAGAGCAGGGGCAGGAAAGTGTGGTAGTTGTTGCGGTCCACCAGCAGCACCTCGACAGGAGAAGCGGCCAAGGTGCGGGCAGCCCACAGTCCACCGAAGCCAGCCCCAACGATCACCACGCGAGGACGATCATGAACTGTCATCGCTATACCGGCTCCATCCAAACGCCCCCCTTAGCTAGGTGCCGGATCACCATTATGATGCCCCCCAAGCCTAAGGCAAGGGCGGGCGCCCCCACCCGGGTCCCATCTGTGCTATTATGGGGTGCGCAGATACCCTATCTCACTTGAAGCCCTTCTTGCCTGCGCCGCCTTCGCGGGCCTCCTTCCGCCACTTCGAAGCGCGTGAACCTTGCGGAAGCGCCCTGGTCCTGGCTATCGGACCTAGGAGATACTCCAGATGAGCATGAAGTTATACGTGGGTGGCCTGCCTTTCACCACCACCGGCGAGGAGCTACACGCCCTTTTCAGCCAGGCAGGCACGGTGCAATCGGCTACCGTTGTCATAGACCGCTACACCAACCAGTCCAAGGGGTTTGGCTTTGTGGAAATGGCCAGCACCGAGGAGGGCCAGGCGGCGATCCAGAAGTTCAACGGCCACCAGTTAGGCGGGCGTGCCCTCAAGGTAGACCAGGCCCGGCCACCGGAGCCGCGCGGCGGCGGGGACCGGCGCGGCGGCCGGTACTAACCTGATATCAACTCAGGCCCCCCATGGCCGGTGAGCGGCTCCTGGTCATCCACGACTACCCAGGGACCCGGACCTGGCTGGTGGACCTGCTGACCACCAGCGGCTACCAGACGCGAGGTGTGCCCGATCTGGCCGCCGCCTGCCTGGCCTACCAGCGCCAGCGCCCGGACGTGGTGATCCTGCTCCTGACGGGCAACGAGGCGGCCAGACTGCAGCTGGTGCAGGCCCTCCGCACCACGCCGGAGACGCGCCAGAGCCGGTGTCTGATGCTGGTGGAGGGCGCCGTGTCCCCCCGCCTGAGACGCCAGGCCCAGGGCCTCGACACCATTGTGCCGGTGGACCTGGCCAGTGCCCAGGTTCACCAGATGGTGCAGGCCGGCCTGGAGCGCACCCTGGGCCACTGGCTGGTGGGCCGGGGGTGACGAGTCCCGCCAGCGCACCGTAGTCATCGATGATGACATGCTTGATGCCCACTGGCTACTGCGCTGGTACTAGGTAGCTGGCTGGGCTGGCCACGGTGTCTGGGTTGAGCACCATCAGGCCGGCTCTGGCCCCTGGCCGGATGATGCCCCGGTCAGTGAGCCCTTGCCAGTGGGCGGGAAGGGCGGTGATCTTGTAAATGGCCTGCTCCCAGGGATCAGGTCACTCTCCTCGTCTCCGGCAGGAGCAGGCGCCGTACCAGGCGGCTGGGCCTGCCAGGCCTGGACTAGCTGGAGCTGTACCTGCCACTGGTGCTGGACGGTGCGCACCGCCCCAGGGTCCAAGGGCAGGACGCGCCCTTTGGCTGCGAGGAAGCTCTCTTTGGCCCGCAGGCGCACCTGTGCCAGTTCACCAGCACTGAGTCCACACTGCCGGAGGTCCTGACAGGCTCTATCGAGCGCTCCCAGATAGCCCTCAAGCGTCACCTGCCCTGTGGCCGATGCCTCCGCCCAGGCCTTGTGCCGGACGGCGCACCACAACTGCCCTTCAGTAGCACTCTCTTCCGATGTCACGTGCCCCCCATCAGCCGCCGGGACGCCATGGCGTCTAGGGTGTGGCTGGTTGCGAAGACGCCTCAAGCAAGGCAATTTCAGTGTGGGCCAGCAGGGCGTGGTATTCCGGCTGATACCACACTGGGACGACAAAGTACAGCGGCCCCCGCCAGACCCTGGCCTCGGTGGCGGTGATCTCCCGGAACTCCTGGCTTTCACAGGGGCGCACCTGGTCGAAGGTTGGCTTGAGTGTCGCATAGCAGTGGCGCTGCTCGCCCTGAGCACCCAATACCACCTGGAGGTGGGAGTAGGTGGAGGGAAGCTGGTAGACCCGGCCGCAGCGCTGGCATTGCACAAACCGCTCGGTGCTCATAGTGGGGTCTCCGCTTCCGTCACGTGGTCGGCGGCTTGCGGTGCGCCGGTGAGCTGGAGATACTCGCTGACAGCCACTGGCCGGGCGCAGCTCAGACGCAGCTGGAACAGTGGACACTGCGAAAATGCCGGTGTGGTGCAGTAGGTGCGCAGTTCGAAGATGCTCGGGAGCATGCCCCCCAGGACAGCACAGCATTCCGGGCCTCCCCCGGCGAACCCTCGCAGGAACAAGCAGGTCTTCATGCCTATCTTCCCCCCATCCGCATGTCTCCTCTTCAGGTCCGGTGTTGTTACTTCCCACTCCTCCCGGTGTGCTAGCTCGTCTACCTGTGGCCTCTCCTTTCCCGGGGAATACACCCCTGGGTTTGGAGGAGGTGTCGAGCAGATCTGGCCGAGGGCTAGGTGACTATGCGCGACGCAGTGTAAGAACACCTGTACTATATCATATCCTGAGGCCTCCCGGGTCCAGGTGGTACATGGCCTCATTGGCAACACTGCCCCTGACCCCCAGCACCGTCCAGCCCGTACGGAGCCGTGCCTCACGCTGCCATCTGGGGAGATGATGCCTCCGCCCAATGTTTAGTGGTAGAATATTTATGCATCTCCCGTCATCGTCACGCATTGTCGAGGTGCCATTCTGCAGTCAGATGAGCGGGGAAAGAGGTGATCCGTGAGGGATATCAGGGTCAGGATCGTTCAGGAGGAGTCTGAGCCCATGACTGCTCAAACGATCTACACTGCCCACGCCTGGGACGAGCAGGGCAACTTCGCTGAGGCGAAGGCATTTAGCGAGACTGAGGCATTTCACCACGCCATCGAGCGGGTGAAGCGCCAGCGGCGCTGAGTGGCCGACGTTTCCCCGATGGTAGCCCCCAGGATGACCTTGGTCCCACCTCTATCCTGGGCTATCACCTGCAGGTGAAGCCGGTGTCCGCCTACCTCCACCAACTCCCCAGGTAGGGAATAGTGCCGCCGGGGCTTTGGTGCGCCTCTTGCCGAGGCAGCAGCGCTGCGGCCAGGGTTGGCCCTAGTCACCCGCTCGTTGATGTCGCTACCCCGTGAGACAAAAACCGCAGCGCCCAGCTTGGTTTCGTCACTGACCTTGCCTCCCACTGTGACAGTGATAGGAGATGATCAATCCGGCGTAGCCAACGACCCGGTCCCGGTCTCCGCTGACGTCGCCAGAGGTAGCGTAGCGGACCAGGCGGGCAGCAGAGGCGCCCAGGGCGCGGGCGGCATGGAGCACGGCCATGGTTGGGGCATAGCCGCACATGGTCACCCCATGGGTGGAGATAACCTCTGCCAGTTCCTCGGGGGCCAGCTTCAGGATGGCCTGGATGGCCAGGTAGTCCTTTTGCCGCGTGACCTGGTCTGACTCGTAGTGGTTCATATC
>JACQHA010000317.1 GCA_016199255.1 Deinococcus sp. | reverse complement strand
GCCTCTCGCCCTCTTATCGTTGGTCCTCCCCCTGCTGAGCACCAGCTGCCCTGAGAGGACACCGGAACCGCCCCCTGTCGGCACCTTTGCCGTGATTGGCGACTATGGCTGGGCCGGTCAGAACGAACTGGACGTGGCCAACCTCGTCAAGAGCTGGAACCCGGATTTCATCCTCACCGTGGGCGATAACAACTACCCAGCCGGTGCCGCGGAGACCATAGACACCAACATCGGCCAGTACTACCACGACTTCATCTTCCCCTACCTGGGCAGCTTGGGCACCGGGTCCAATACCAACCGCTTCTTCCCTGCCCTGGGCAACCATGACTGGGACACCTCGGGAGCTACCCCTTATTTGGAGTATTTCACCCTGCCTGGCAACGAGCGCTACTACGACTCCACCTGGGGGCCAGTGCACTTCTTTGCCCTGGACAGTGACCCGCGGGAACCAGACGGGACGGAGAGCACCTCCCTTCAAGCCCAGTGGCTCCAGGAGCAGCTAGCCGCTTCCACTGCTTGCTGGAACCTGGTGTATATGCACCACCCACCTTACTCCTCCGGGTCACGCCACGGCTCCAACACCTGGATGCAGTGGCCGTTTCAGGCTTGGGGAGCCGACGCCGTGTTAGCTGGCCACGACCATGTCTATGAGCGCATCGTCCTCAATGGCTTTCCCTACCTGGTCAACGGCTTAGGCGGGGTGAGCATCTACACCTTCGCCGACCCAGTGCCCGGGAGCCAGGTGCGCTACAATGAAGATTTCGGCGCCATGCTGGTCGAGGCAGGCAACAGCAGCATCACCTTCCAGTTCATCGCCCGTACCGGCGCGGTCATCGACACCTACAACCTACAGAAGAGCTGTCCACCATAGACCAACCAGGCGACCCACCCCCGCACCCTGACGAAGCTGTACCGCTTCCTGGTTTCCTCCGGTAAGATAGGCGCGGTGGAGTGATGGTGATGGTGAGTGACGTACTGGTGCCGGCAGAGACCCAGGTAGTGGTAGTGGGTGGCGGCGCCACTGGCGCTGGAGTAGCTCATGACCTGGCCCTGCGCGGCATCCAGGTGGTGCTCTTGGAGCGCGGTGACCTGGCCTCTGGCACCACTGGCCGCAACCATGGCCTGTGGCACTCTGGCGCCAGGTATGTGGTGCGGGACCCGCAGGCCGCGAAAGAATGCATCGCAGAAAACCTCCTGGTGCGCCAGCTAGCGCCCATGTGCATCGAGCCCACTGGCGGCTTCTTTATGGCCCTAGACGACCAGGACCTGGAATATGCGCCCCAGTTCCTGGCTGAGTGCCAGGCATGTGGCGTGCCAGTAGAGGAAATAGACGTAGCCCAGGCGCTGGCCCGTGAACCCTACTTGAACCCAGCAGTGCAGCGGGTGTTCCAGGTGCCTGATGCAGCAGTGGACCCCTTCCGCCTCACGGTCTACACCGCCCGCAGCGCCCAGCGGCACGGGGCAGTGATCGCCCGCCGGGCAGAGGTCACTGGCTTTGTGCGCTCTGGCGACGCGGTGGTGGGGGTGCGCTACGTGCGCCACCGCGAAGAACACACCATCGCCTGCCAGGAAGTAGTGCTGGCCGCCGGGCCCTGGTGCGGGAAACTGGCCCAGCTCGCTGGCGTCGAAGTTGACATGGCCCCAGACAAAGGCGCCATGGTGGTCTTTGGCCACCGGGTGGTGAACACCGTCGTCAACCGCTGCCGGCTGCCAGGCGATGGGGACATCTTGGTGCCCGAGGGCACCACCTGCATTATCGGCACCACCTCCTATCAGGTGGCTGACCCAGACGACACTTCGGTCTCGGCTGAAGAGGCCCAGGGCTTGATCCAGGCAGGCATGGAGCTAGTGCCGGCCCTGGCCCAGGTGCGGCGCTACCGGGCCTATGCGGGCTCACGGCCGATTTATCACTGGCCGGGCGCCCAGCCTGGCCGCTGGCTGAGCCGCGCCACAGTACTGATTGACCATGCCGAGCGGCACGGGGTGCGAGGCCTGGTCACCATCACCGGCGGGAAACTCACCACCTACCGGCTCATGGCCCAGGAGGCATCAGACCTGGTAGCCAGGCGCCTGGGCGTTAACAAGCCCTGCACCACCCACCTAGAGCCTCTAGGCGAGGGGGAGGAACTGCAGCGGCCCTTGCCCGAAGCCTCAGTGATCTGTGGCTGCGAGGGCGCTGGCCTGGAGCGCGTCAGGCGAGCCATCGCCGATACCCTCCAGGAAGCAGACGGCAAGCCACTTGACCTGGACGACGTGCGGCGGCGCAGCCGGCTGGGCATGGGCACCTGCCAGGGAGCGTTTTGTGGCTACCGGGCGCTAGGGCTCCTCCTCGAGCACCACGACCTGAGCGCCCCAGCCGCCGAGGCCATGCTTAAAGAGTTCCTAGAGCGCCGTTGGCGGGGCATCCGCCCAGTGCTCGAAGGCCCTCAGGCCAGGGAGCTGGCACTGACGCACGCCATTTACGCTGGACAATTCGGCTTCATAGACCCAGGAGGGAGTAGTTGATTCCCGGGAGATCCTGGGCAGCTCGTTTGAGCAGCTGGATTTTGTCCCATAGGAATGAGGCGAGGCGGTGGACCTAGAGCGATTTTCCCACATACGTAGCCTGATCCCTAACGTAGGGCAGCAGGGCGAACACCAGG
>JACQHA010000320.1 GCA_016199255.1 Deinococcus sp. | reverse complement strand
CGTCCACCCGGGCGGCCTCGGCGTATTGCTGGGGGATGCTCTTCAACCCCGCCAGGAAAATGATGGTGTATAGGCCGGTGGTCTTCCAGATGGTGAAAATGGCAATCGCCCAGGGCGCCAGGGCTTGGCTGGAAGTCCAGCGTAGCGCCATCCAGTCGCGCAGGCCCAGTTTGAGAAAGATGCCAGCTAGCATGCCATCGTAGCGCTTGAATACTAGCTGCCACACCAGCCCAGTGGCCACCCAGTCGGTAACAAAAGGTAGCATGATTAGCACCTTCATCAGCCGGCCCCCCCAGAGGTGCGGGTCATTGAGCAGCACTGCCAGGCCCAGGGCACTGAGGCAAGTGCCAGCTACGGCCAGGATCGTGATCTCTGCCGAGGCGAGCAGCGACTGGTGAAATTGTGGATCGGTGAAGAGGTTGAGGTAGTTGCGCAGGCCAACGAAGCTCGTGACCCGTCCTACCCGCCACCTGGTGAAGCTATAGAAAAGCGCCAGCAGCACCGGTAGGATCCAGAAGGCGCCGAAATACACGATCGCTGGCGAGACGAAGAACAGGCCATACTTGAGATCGCGTTGCACCCTGGGGAGACCTCTCAGTCGGGTAGTGCCTGCCAGTAGCTGCTGGAACGATTTCATATTGGGCTCTTTAGACTCTGGCGATCAGTGGGGCTTTGGTTCACCCTGTGTAAGGCGTGTCGCAACGCACCTTACCTGACCGTACTTCAAACTTCTAGGGACTTCCGAAGCCCTTGAGACTTCGGAAGTCCCTGGTGGACGAGCAGAAATCACTCATTGCAGCCGGGCAAGCTCGGACTGCAGGAGTCTGGCAGAATCTGCTGGCAGCATGCCGTCGTAGATGATCCGGTCAATGGCCCGCACCAGTGCCGCCCCGGGCTCGTCGTAGGAGTGGGGCACGTACCCGATGCGGAAGATGTTGAAGGCATCTACCCACTGCCGCAGCCAGGGGTCAGCAGCCAGCCGCTCGGCGTAAGTGGCGGAATCCAGGAAAGCCCGGCTGGGCTGGGTATAGCCCAGGTTGTTGAACCAGTAGAAAGCCTGGTCAATCTCGGCCTTCTTGCCCAGCATGAACGCCATGAACTCCTGGGCCAGGCTCTGCTGCTCCGGCGAGCTACTGGCGTTCACCGACCAGCCCCAGGACCACTGGATGTTCTGGTAAGTGGCGGGATCATCGGGATTCACCACCGGATGCGGCGCGACGCCAAACCGCACGTTGGGATTGTTCTGCCTGATGGCGGGCACGAACCAGGTGCCGGCCAGCACCATGGCCACCCGCCCCTGCGGGAAGTCGGCAAACCAGTTATTCAAGAAGGTGGGATCATAGGCCTGGTAGGTATAGGTGAAGTCGTAGATGACCTGCAGCGCCTTGATCACCGCTTCGGTGTTGGCTGCCGGCTCCCCATTGATGTAGAGGTCGTCCTGGCCATACTGGCGCATGATCGCATAGAAGTTCTGCGCGTACCACTGCGCCGAGCGGAAGCTGGCGAAGAAGCCGAACTGGTAGCCGATCTGGGTAGGCACGCCAGAGACCGGGTCGGTGCGGCGCAGCTGCTGCCCGATCTGGCCAATCTGCTCCCATGACACCGGCCGGTCGCTGGGCAGCGGCGCGATGCCAGCGGCCTCAAACATGTCCAGGTTGTAGAACAGCGCCAGGGTGTTGTACTCGCTAAACAGCGCGTAGACCTGGCCGCCTCTGGAGAAGACCGACAGCGTGCCGGGCGCGTAGGAATCGATCAGCTCCTGAGTGGATGCGTAGCCAAAAATAGTAGGATCCAAAGGTGCCAGGAACCCGTTATCGATGAAGGTCTGGTAGTTCCAGTCTCCCATGTCCCACAGGTCGGGACCTTCGCCGCTGGAAAGGGAAGCCAGCAGTTTGACGTCATAAGACACCACGCCGGCGAAGGGGAGGGCAGTCAGGTGCACCTCCACGCCAGGGTGGGCCGCCTCGAACTCGGGAATCCACTTGTTGGTCATGGCGTCTTGGAGCGGTGGGAACTCATGGGTCCACACCTCCAGGACGCGCGCCTCCTGGGCGCTGGCAACCAGGGCTCCCAGCGCCATGAGCGAGACAATCCAGAAAACTCTCCGCATATCTCCCCTTTCTACAGAGCTTCGGTCCAGGGCCTTGGTTTGCAGGGCGCTTTCCTACTCCGCCATTCCCTGATCGCGTTGGCTCTTTCTGGCCCTTCAAAGATATTGGGTTGTGGGCCGAAATGCAAGGTGCCAGCTAGCTCTCAGGGCCGAACCGGTACGGTCTGCTCCAAGTGAAAGCCCTCCAGCTCCACTCTGAAGCGCACGCCATAGAGCTCTACCCCGGCGCGCTGGGCGCTGGCTAGCGCTTTGGCGAACGCTGGGTCGGTGCTGGTATTAGGGCGTATTTCACCAGCATCAGAGCGCTGCACAACGAAGAGCACTGCGGTCCTCATGCCGCGCCGGGCCAGTCGGCTCAGGGTCTGCAGGTGCTTGGTGCCTCGTGCCGTGGGGGCGTCGGGGAAGTAAGCCACGCCACTGAGCGCTAGGGTTACTGACTTCACCTCTAGAATGAGCTGCTCCTGGGCCCGCGCTAACTGGAAATCGAAGCGGCTGTGGCCGTAGGTCACCTCGCGGCGAATGGTCCAGGGATCACTGCCGTCTTGGAGAAACCCGGCGGCCAGCAGCGCCGCCGCCAGCCGGTTGGGGGCCTGGGTGTCCACTGACACCAGGATATGCGGCGGCTCCGGCGCTCGGGCCAGGAACAGGGTATAGCTGGTTTTGTAGTGCGCGCCAATGTTGGGGGCGATGTACACCGTGTTCCCAGGCCACATGAGATCAGGCAGCCGGCCAGGGTCAGGCACGTGGGCCCAGGCAGTGGTGTTGTCAAACGCCACCTGCGCCACATAGCGGTTGGGGCGGGCTAGAAGCGTAGCCGGGCGGAGTGGGCCTAGGCGGTGCGGAACCACTGGTAGCTCCAGCTCACTGCGCTCCATCTGTCCTCCAGGCCGGTGTCAAACTTCTTGTATTATGCTGGGCACCGGGAGCTTTTCTCTAGTCTGTCCTGGGCAGCGTACACTTTCGGGCCAGGACCGCCGGCGCCGGGTGGCTGCGGCGATGGGGTATCCTTGGGCGAGAGAGGAGCTATATGCCGAATCCACTGAGCCTGCGGGTCCGCAAACCTTTAGGCGACGGCCTCACCCCCCTGGTGCGACCGGGGGAAGGCGGCATCAGGGAGCTGACCCTGTACCACCTGCAGCTCCAGCCGGGCCAGCGGCATCGCCACAGGGCGCAAGGGCTGGAGACCGGGATCGTGGTGCTGAGCGGCCACTGCAACTTCAGCGCCGGACGGGTGCAATGGGAGAGTATGGGCCGCCGGGCGCAGGTCTTCGATGGCCCAGCCTGTGCCGCCTATGTGCCCAGCGGGCAGGATTTTGAAATTGAGGGGGTGACACCGCTGCGGGTTATTATCGCCTCGGCGCCGTCTACTGCCGCTGGTGATGTAGTCCTGGTGCGTCCGGAGCAGGTGCAGGTCCACGACCGGGGGAAGGGGAGCATGCGGCGCGCGGTGCATGACATCATCATGCAGAATGTCCCGGCCCAGAAACTACTCCTGGGCGAAACCTTTAACTCGCCTGGCCAGTGGTCCAGCTACCCGCCCCATAAGCATGACCAGGAAGGCCCAGATGAGGTGCAGGCGGAGGAAGTCTATTTCTTCGTCACCAACCCACCCCAGGGCTTTGGGCTGCAGTGGATTTACACCGCTGAAGGCGACATCGACCAGGCCTATGCGGTGAGAAGCGGCGATGTCACGCTCTTGCCCCGGGGCTACCACCCGGTGGCGGCGGCGCCTGGGTACCAGCTCTACTACCTGTGGGCCATGTCTGGCACCAAGCGGGTCATGCTACCCAAAGATGACCCGGCGCATAGCTGGGTAAAGCAAGCCGAGCGGGTCTAGACCAGTTTTCGGGTCAGTATATCCCCGTGTAGGGGTGCGATTGATCGCGCCCTGGCTGCTAGGCGCAATGAATTGCGCCCCTACCTAGATGGTGCCCATGGCCGCCAGCCAGGTGTGTGCCGGCGGTGACATAGCGCAGCACGCTCTGGCTAGAGTTGGTCAAGGTATATCGGGATACCATTCTACTGGCCGGAGTGCCTGGCTGTGCCTGAGGGCCAGGGTATGGTGTAGCATGGGGGCCGTTGTAGAGAGGTAGGAATCGGCGGTGCCTCGGGATACGATTCTCTCCATCGACTTAGGCACTAGCGCCTGCAAGGCGGTGCTGTTCGACCTGGCCGGCCAGGCTCTGGCTGTAGCCAGCGCTGAGTACCCAACGTACTACCCCCAGCCCCTCTGGGCTGAGCAGGCCCCTGAGGACTGGTGGAGCTCGGCACTCACCGCTGCCCGGCAGTGCCTGGCCCGGCAGCCAGCAGTCAAAGTCATAGCCATTGGCCTTTCCTCACAGCGCGAGACGATAGCACCCCTTGACGCAGCTGGAGGTGTCCTGGCGCGCGCTATCTCCTGGATGGACAAGCGCAGCAATCCTCAGGCGGAGCAACTGGCTCAGGAGTTTGGCCAGGATGAAGTGCGGCGCCGTACTGGCATGCGCTGCGAGTCCACCTTTACCGCCACCAAACTGCTCTGGCTGAAGCAGCACCAGCCGGAACTGTTGTGGCAGAGTGCTCTTTTGCTCCAGCCGAGGGATTTCCTGTACCTGCGCCTGACAGGCATGGCGGTAACTGATTACACCCTGGCCTCGCGCACCATGCTATTAGACGCTGTTCGCCAGACCTGGTGCGAGGATCTGATGGCTTTTGTGGGCGTCAAGCCAGACCAGTTTCCGCCGCTGCATTACTCTGATGAGGCACCTGGGGGACTCTGTGGGGAAGCTGCGGCGCAGCTTGACCTGCTAGGTGGCACCCCAGTGGCAGTAGGCGCTGGTGACCGCGCCTGTGAGAACCTGGGCGCTGGCGGCCGCCTGGGGCGGCTAGTGGAGTCCACTGGCACGACCACCAGCCTGCACACCCCGTTGGCTACCTATCCCCAGCCCGACCAGCGCGTTCCCTGCTCGGTACATGCCCTGCGCGGTCACTGGCTTCTGGAAACCGGGCTGGCAGCTAGTGGCTCCATCCTGCGCTGGTACCGGGACCTGGTGGGCGCTGGGGACTACCAGAGCCTTGACCAGCTGGCCTCCCAGGTGCCGCCCGGGGCACGCGGGGTGATATTGCTCCCCTTCCTCATGGGTGCGAAATCAGCTCACCCCAATCCCCAAGCGCGCGGGGTGCTGGCCGGGCTGACCCTGGGCACCGATCGCGGCGTGCTGGCACGGGCGGTGATGGAGGGGGTGGCCATGGAGATCCACGCCGTGCTGCAGGTGTTTGCCACCCTGGGCGTTGAGCCAGCCGAAATCATCAGCGTGGGCGGTGGTTCCAAACCCCTGTGGAACGCTATTAAAGCCAATATCACCGGCCGACGAGTGGTACGCCCCGCTCAGGCCGATGCCGCTG
>JACQHA010000319.1 GCA_016199255.1 Deinococcus sp. | reverse complement strand
CCTACAACGACTTCGAGCGCAGGTTTGCCCAGTTCCTTGATACGGCACCAGACGTGCTCTGCTTCGCCAGCCTCGGTACCACCGAGCAGGGAGAGTCCCAGACCCGGTTTCGCGTCGATTATCTCAAGCCCAGCGGAGCCATTGGCCTCTATCACCCAGATTGGGTGGTGGTGCAAAGAACCGAGCAGGGCGAGGTGAATTGGATCATCGAGACGAAGGGGCGGGTCTGGGAGGGCACCGAAGCAAAGGATGAAGCTATCCGCGACTGGTGTGCTCGGATCACAGAGCGGACTGGACAGCACTGGCAGTTTGCCCGTATCAACCAGTCTGACTTTGAAATGCAGAATCCCAGAACGCTGGTAGAGGCAGTAGGGGACGTGAGTCGAGCTCCCCAGCTGTTCTAGGCTTGGGCGGCAACCCTATGGGCTGTACGGCCCTGCCACGAATTCCCCCATCCCCCAAGCCTGCACCGGCGTTTCTTTCCAGCTCCCATACCCGGCTACCGGGCCTTCCCAGTAGGCTACCCGGGTGGTACTGGTGAGGAGTTCTTGCTCTAGGCGGAGTGGCCGTAGCACCAGAAAGAGCCCGTCAGCTTCCACCCGCCAGGCCACGGCATAGGTGCGGCCTGACGGCGAAGTCCAGCGCTCCAGCGGGGTCATCCGCAGGTCGCTCAGGGGGTGGATGGTCCCCTGCTCATCTACCCAGGTGCCCTGGAGCATCACCGGCTGTCCAGTGCGGTCTTTGACCTGGTAGAACATCAGGTCAAGGCCATTGTCCAGGTGCAAGCCGAACCAGTCCCAGATGGCTTTGGGCCCCGCCTGCTGTTCTCCCCACTGATGATCCATCCAGGCCGGGCCGCTCACCTCCTGGCCCAGGATGTGCCCCTCTAGATCCAGCCGGGTGTAGGACTGGTAGTAGAGCCGGCCCACCCGCTCGTCGCCGGAGTACCCCGGCGGGTGGACCACCGGGGGCTTGAGTGGGGTGAGGGTGACATCCAGCGGTCCAGCCTGGAGGTGGAAGCCGGCAGCAGACTGGGTCAGCTGCCAGTCGTCTAGGGTCAGCCTTAGCGGCGGGAAGCTAATGCTGGCTGGGCCGCCTCTGGGGAAATCGCTGCGCTCCTGAAAGAGTAGCTGTCCGGTGGCCAGGTCGGTCACCGCCAGGTGCGCGGCATGGAACGGGCCAGGGAAGAGCAGGGCTATGGGCAGCCCACCCACCCAGTAATCTGGCGGAGGATAGGCCTTGAAAAGCGCCCAGTGGAACGCCAGGTTGGCCTCAGGCAGGTAGCTGGAGACATACCACCACTCGGTCGGCGCCGGATTGGGTCCCCAGTCACTGGGCTCCGGCAGGCGCGCTGGATCCACCCCGTCTAGCTGGGGGAGGCAGGCGGTGAGAGCGAGACAGGCTAGCAAGAGAAGGCGTCGCATGGCTCCAGAATAGCAGCTGGAGCCAGCTGCCAGGCATGTTTGAAATATAATGCGCCCCGAGGTGGACATGGAGTACGACGTGATTCGGCTGGTCCAGCACCTTTCTGTTCCCTGGCTAGACCAGGTGATGACCATGATTACCAACCTGGGGTCAGAGTACCTTTACATCGCCGCCCTGGCACTGGTGTACTGGCTGTGGGACCGGGAGGTGGGATACCACCTGGCGGTGCTGATGGTCACGTCGTTCTTAGTGAACTTCGGTGTCAAAGAGCTAGTAGCCGCGCCACGCCCGTCGCCGGAGCTGGTGCGCATCATTGCCCCCCAGACCGCTGCTGGCTACGGGTTTCCCAGCGGCCATGCCCAGTCGTCGGCCACCTTCTGGTGGTACCTGGCGCTGGTCTCCCGGCGCTGGTGGCTATGGGTAGGGGGGACGCTGCTGGTGCTCTTGGTGGCGTTCAGCCGGGTCTATTTGGGTGTGCACTTCTTGGACGATGTGGTGGGGGGCGTGGTGCTGGGAGCAGTGCTGGCCGGGGTGGGGCCGTGGGTGGCAGGAGTCACACTGCCGGCGTTATCCCGGCCAGTGGCCCTGGGGCTCAAGGCAGTGCTGCCGGCGCTGGGCCTCTTGCTGCCAGTGACCGATTCCGCCCGGCTGCTGGGGCTTTTGGCTGGCGTCTTGGTAGGGGGCGACCTGGTGCGGTTTCAGTTGGAGACCAGGGGCCGCTGGTGGCAGCTGGTGCTGCGCGCGGTATTAGGGCTAGTGGTGGTGTTCGGGGTGTGGTTCTTGAGCCGGCTGCTGTTCCCAGAAGGGGTGCTGCAGTACCTGCGCTACTTCTTAATCGGCCTGGCAGCCATGGCCCTGGTGCCGGTGCTGTTTAGGCTGGTGCGCCTTGCCTAGGATCAAGCTGGTGCTGGAGTACGACGGCACCGACTT
>JACQHA010000318.1 GCA_016199255.1 Deinococcus sp. | reverse complement strand
GGGTGCCCCTACCTGGGGTCAGGCCACCCGCCAGGAGTTTCTCTCTGAAGTAGGCTATAAAGGCAAGGGCTGCCCGTCGCCCAGGGCAAAGGCCGCCACGTTGGCCCAGCTCTCGCCCTCGCTCTGGGAGAGTACCATTTGCCGCAAGGTGAACTGGCATTCCACCTGGCCGGCGGTGAGTACGGCGCTGGCCCGGCGGGACAGCTTGCTGGGCGCCTCGGACACCAGGCTCACGTGGGGGACGTAGTTCTCCAGCTCAAACTGGGCGCGGTGCGGGGTGCCGCTCAGGGTAGCCACCAGGTCCCGGTGCAGCGCCAGCAGTTCAGGGCTGGGAATGACCTGGAGGGCGAAGGCGTCTGCGGTGCGCTCTGCCTCGTCGCCAAAACGCAAGAGGCCGCTGGCCTTTACTAAGAAGGGCTTGTGGTGCCGCGCCACCCGGGCTACCTCGGCTTTGGCCTGCTGCTCTGAGACGGGGGTGAAGAGAGAGCGCAGAGTCAAGTGGTAAAACGGAGCATAGCGCGACAGCCGGAAGGCGATGAGCTTCTCGCTCAACTCCTCAGCTGCCTCCGGCGGCAGGTAAGCCACCACGCTGTAGACAGGCGTTGGGACGTCAATCATAGCGTGGTCACTCCCAAAGTAGGGTGCCTAAGTCGTGGGGCAGCGCCATTGGGCTTATTATAACGCCCTGGGAAACGAGGGCGGGCCATAAGCTCCCACCTATCGCCTGCCATAGGCGGGGTTCTACCCAGCAAAGGCACCATGCTCTAGGGCAGCCGGTCTTTGAGCTGGCTTTTCCAATTGGTGAAGAAGAGATTGCGCTGGTCAGACTGGGCGTGCTCCACTGCTAATTCGGCCATCTTCTCCACCAGCCACTCGAAGTGGGGCCAGGTGATGGACTCCGGGTCGAAGTCTGGCACCGGGTTCAAGAAGTCAATGGCATAGGGGATGCCGTCCCGCACGGCGAAGTCCACGGTGTTCATGTCGTAGCCCAGGAGCTGGTTGAGGAGCAGGGTGTCCTGGACAAGGTGCTGGCCCAGCTCTGCCGAGACGTACGGGTAGTCTGGCAAATAGCGCTGCTGCTGCGGGTCGTAGGGCGCTGGCAGCACATATTTACGGCCAATACAAAACACCCGCAGGTACTTCTCGAACTCAATGGCCTCTTGCAGCACCAGGACGCTGGTGCCGCTCTGGTCATAGGCCCGCAGCATCTCCTCCTTGGAATGAACTTTGGACGCGGCCGCTCCGCCGCCATCGCAGGGCTTCAAATAAGCCGGGAACCCTACGTGCTCAATAATGCCGTCCCAGTCCAGGGGATACTCCAAATTGCGCAGCGCTTCTGGGTCCACTTGGTAGCCCACGTAGGACTTAGAGGGCAGGCATACCGTGCGGGGAGTGGCGATGCCTGCCCTGGTGGCCAGGCAGTACTGGAAGAAGGGGTCGTCAGCCGAGTACCAGAACGGGTCGTTAATCAGATAGGTCCCTGACAAGGCGGCGTTCTTCAGGAACAGGCGGTAGTAGCGCACCTGGTGCGAGGCCCGGTCCAGAATCACCCGGTAGCGGTTGGGCTCCGCCATCTTGGTGCCGCCTAGCTTGATGAACTCCGCGCTGACCCCCGGCACCTCTAGGCTGTTGACCCGCTCAATGAACGCCTCGGGGAAGTAGCGGCCGCTACCGGCCAGAACACCAATCTTCCGCTCCTGCATGCTAGGTCAAGCCCTACCGCCGGTTCTCCGCTGGACGCACATTGAACGCGAGAGTGGTGCCGTCGGCAAAGCGGAAGTTCACTGTGCCGCCAGCATTGGCTACGGTCTCGCTCACCTGGAAGTAATAGGCCACGTCCCGGGATTCCCCGCTGCCGAAGGGGCCGCCAAAGCGGATGGGCCGTGCCAGGGGAATGATCTGGCTGCCGGCGGTCAGGTCTCCCTCAGCCAGTTCCTCTAGCTGGCCATTGCCGTTATTGGTAATGGTAAACACCACCTCCAAGTAGGTGTCGCCAGGAGGGGCGCCCCGGGAGCTGCTCGGCAGCCGGAAGTTGGTGGTAGTGGAGCGTACCGACACCTCCCAGGAGCCGTGCCGCTGGGGGGTGGTGGAGGCAGTGGTGGCTGGGGTAGTGGTAGTGCTGCGGGTGGTGCTAGCCGTCGGGCTCTGGGTAGTGCGGGCGGAGCTCTCCTGAGACTGGGCAGCAGCCTCTTCCCGGCGCCGGCGGGGCTGGGTATCGGTGGCAGGAGGCGTGGTGCTGGTAGAGCTGGTGCTCTGGGTGCTGGGAGGAGGAGTGGTGGCTATGGGGGAGGAGCTCTCGGGAGTCACCGGCGCCACCCTGGTCTGGGGGGCAGTGGCCTGGGTGGCGCGCTGCCGCTCGGTGTTGAGCTGCACCTGTAGCGAGGTCTTCTCTGCCTGCAGATTAGACACCTGGGCCCGCAGGTTCTCCAGTTCTCGCTCCTGGTCGCTATCCCGGCCAGGGTAGACCCAGACTGCCACGGCCCAGCCACCAGCAGCGGCGGCCAGGGCGATCAGAATGACCAAAAGCACCGTACCCAGGGCGCCACTCCTGGCCCGGGGCGCCGGGGCGGCCTTGGGAGGGGCGGAGCGGGGGGGTGAGGCCGGAGGAGGCGATGGCGCCGGCC
>JACQHA010000297.1 GCA_016199255.1 Deinococcus sp. | reverse complement strand
AGTCCATAATATATCCAAAGAAGAGCACATCATCAAGTTATGGAACCCGCAGTCACACTTGCTCCACCAGGGCTAAAGCGACTTCATACACCGCTTTCCTGCCCCGGTCTAGCGCCTGCGTCTCTTCGGTGGTGAGTGGGTCCAGGAAGCTTCTGTTCCGATAGCCACTCAGCGGCGGTGAGCTCCAGTAACGACCGGTAGCGCATCGCTCGATCCTTGCAGCTCAGACTTACGAGAGCAAACTGTACCAAAGGCCAGGGAGAAAGCCTGTCCGATATCTCGGTGGCGAACTGTTCTGGCCCACGGTAATCTAGAGGAAGTGAATGCAGCTTCAGGAGGCACGGCATGGAAACAGCAGAGATGGTGAAGGTGGGCGCCGTTGGCGAGGTGCAGGCCAAGGGGTGCGTGGTGGTGCCGGCAGGTGGACACGCCGTAGCGGTGTTCTACCACCAGGAGAAGTTCTACGCTGTGGACAACCGCTGCCCCCACATGGGCTTCCCCCTAGATAAAGGCACGGTGCAGGATGGGGTGCTCACTTGCCACTGGCACCATGCGCGCTTTGACCTGTCCTGTGGCGGCACTTTTGACCCCTGGGCGGACGACGTGCGCTCCTACCCGGTGGAAGTGCGTGACGGCACGGTGTACCTGCGCCTGACGCCGCCAGCAGTGGACCCGCTAGCGCGCTGGCAGCGCCGACTGGAAGAGGGGCTGGAGCAGAACCTGAGCCTGGTAGTGGCCAAGGCGGTGATTGGCCTGCTGGACGCCAAGGTGGACTACCGGGAGGTGGTGCACACTGGCGCTCAATTTGGCACCACCTACCGGCGAGACGGCTGGGGCAGTGGCCTGACCATCCTCACTGCCATGGCCAATCTGCTGCCTGCCCTGGAGCAGGAAGATCGTTTCCTGGCGCTATTTCACGGCCTGAGCCGGGTAGCCCAGGACACCCAGGGGCAAGCCCCACGCTTTCCCCAGCCGCCGCTCGCCAACAGCGCCGCCACCCCTGAACAGCTCAAGGGCTGGTTCCGGCAATTTATCGAGGTACGCGACGACCAGGGCGCCGAGCGCTGTTTGGTGAGTGCTGTCCAGGCCGGGCTATCGCCACAGAAAGTGGCGGACATGCTGTTCGCCGCCGCCACCGATCACTACTATTTGAACATCGGCCATGTGCTGGACTTTATCAACAAAGCATTCGAAATGCTCGATCACATTGGCTGGGAACACGCTGCCCAGACCCTTTCCAGTCTCACCAGCCAGTTGGCTGAAGCGCCGCGCAGCGAGGAGAGTAACGAATGGCAGCATCCGGTGAATCTGGTGGACTTGCTAGAGGAAGCCTTCGCCCAGCTGCCGCGCCGCGTCCAAGAAGGAGCCCGGCGCCAGGGGCAGTGGCAGGGGCAGCGGGAGCTGACTGAGACCCTGCTGCGCGATAACCCCAAGGACATAGTGGCGGCGCTGAACGCCGCAGTGCAGCTCGGTGCCACGCCGGCGCAATTAGGGCGCACGGTGGCCTATGCGGCAGCTATGCGCATCGCTCGTTTCCCCCTGAGCAACGAGTTCGGCGACTGGGACACAGTACATCACACCTTCACCTACTGCAATGCTCTGCATCAGGCACTGCAGCGCGCCCCCTCGCCAGAGTTGCTGCGCGGTGTCTATCACGCTGCTATGAGCATCTACCT
Source organism: Deinococcus sp. (assembly GCA_016199255.1). Taxonomy (GTDB): domain Bacteria; phylum Deinococcota; class Deinococci; order JACQHA01; family JACQHA01; genus JACQHA01. Next base: position 3,004 of record JACQHA010000297.1, on the reverse strand, counting down.
GGACCGCTTCCTGAACGTGCCGCCTGCGTCCCTACCAGAGCCTGCCTCCAGACCACCCAAGCTAGAAGCGCTGCTCGACCTGCTGGACAGGCAGCAGCAGGTGAACCAGGCGGGCACCCTGGCGTATCAGTACCTGACTGGAGGTGGTGACCCAGCCAAGCTCGTCCAGGTGCTGGGCCACGCTCTCCTCAGGGAGGATGCTGGCTTCCACAGCTTCCAGGCGGTGGAAGCTGGCTGGCGGCAGGCCAGCGAGTGGGGTAACACCCCCGAGGGACGGTTCATTCTCACCGCCACTACCCGCTGGTTGGCGGCTCACGTGCCCACGCCCCGGGCGGCGCTGCAGACGGCGCGCATCGCCCTGCGACTGCACCGCGGCGAAGAGCTGTATCAGGAGGGGTAAAACAGCGCCGAGATCTGTGGCGAATTTGACAAACTGCGGCCCAGGGCTTATCCTATATAGGTTCCTGGCTGGGGCAGGCCGCAAGTGATGTGATGTTGCTGCCGCCAGTGGATCAGGTGCTGTGTACGAATCGCGGGGTAACCTACCCCAGACATGATCAGACCGTACCAGATTGGAGTAAGCGATTAGACAATGTTTTGAACCGGGGCCTCTTGCTGGGCTACATGCCCGGTGAGCAACCCGGCGAGCTGGACTGCCTTGTGCTGGACGCGCTCACATCACGTGCCGGCAGACCACGCCACACTCCCTTAGAGACAGCACACTCTTTATCTCACTGCGGGTTCTTCCCGCACAGTGGCGCATTCTCCTATGGGAGTGCACCAGTTGAAAGGTTTCATGGGTTCTACTATTACTGATTTCCACCAACTCGGCCTCTCCGCCGAGATCCTGAGAGATATTGGCCGGGCAGGCTTCACCACTCCCACACCTGTCCAGGCCCAGGCCATCCCCCCAGCGCTCCAAGGGAGCGATGTCATCGGCTGTGCCCAGACCGGCACTGGCAAGACCGCGGCGTTTGTGATCCCTATGGTGGAGCGCCTGGCCGATAAGGCGGGGGTACGTGGCCTGATCCTGGCCCCTACCAGGGAGCTGGCTATACAGATCCAGCAGGCCATCACTCAATTGGGTACCACTCGCCGGGTGCGTGCCGCCATTATTGTGGGCGGCGTGGCTATGGGCCCCCAGGTGCAGACGCTGCGCCACCGCCCCCACATTATTGTGGCTACGCCTGGCCGGCTGCTAGACCACATGGGCCAGGGCACGGTCCGCCTGAATGACATCGAGATGCTGGTATTGGACGAGGCAGACCGCATGCTGGACATGGGCTTTGCCCCACAGTTAGAACGCATCCTGCGCCAGGTGCCGCAGCACCGCCAGACGCTCTTGTTTTCTGCCACTATCCCTGCTGAGATTGCCGCCCTGGCTAAGGCGCACCTGCGCCAGCCAGTGCGCGTCAATATCGGGCGCAGCGCCACCCCTGCTGAGCGCGCCACCCACCAGCTCTTCGCCGTGGGCGGCCATGAGAAGACCGCGCTGCTCCTGGCGCTTCTTAAGGATCAGCAGGGCACAGTGCTGGTGTTCACCCGCACCAAGCACCGGGCGGACCGGGTGGCGCACGCCGTACAGACCGCCGGCCACCGGGTGGCATGCATCCACGCCAACCGCAGCCAGAGCCAGCGCCAGGAAGCCCTAGCGGGGTTTAAGAGCGGCAAGTACCAGGTGCTGGTAGCCACCGACATTGCCGCCCGTGGCATCGACGTGGCCAACATTGCCCATGTCATCAATTACGACCTGCCCAACACCGCCGAGGACTACGTGCACCGCATTGGCCGCACCGCTAGGGTGCAGGCCAGCGGCCTGGCGTCCAGCTTCGCCTCCCCTGAGGAGCGGGAGCAGCTGTGGGACATTGAGCGCCTGCTGGGCAAGCCGGTGCCCCGCGCCGAGCGGCCTGCCAGCCTGGGACCTATGGACCCGGCGTTGACCCTGGAGCGGCCCATGGCCTCAGGGGGTGGCCAGCGCCCTCACCGCTTCACTCAGCGCCGCCAGCGCGATCTATGGCCCCGGTCACCAGGTGCCGCTGCGCGGCGCAGCCGCTAACGGGCTTCCCTCAGGACCCCTGAGCAGTTACAATTCCTTCTGTTCCTGGCCGGATAGCCCAAGGAGGAAGGATGTTGCCCAGGCCTTTTGATCTTGTGCCATGGCTCCTCGGGGGAGCGCTCCTCACTATAGAGGTGACGCTGCTCACCATTCCCCTGTGCGTGCTCATCTCGGTAGTAGTAGGGCTGGCCCGGCTGTCGAGATTCGCCGTAGTGCGCTTCATAGCCACGGTGTACGTAGAGGTGATCCGCGGCACCTCAGCCTTGGTGCAGCTCTTCATCATCTTCTTCGTCCTGCCCTTTTTAGGGGTCACCCTGCCACCCCTGGTGGCCGCGGTGCTGGGCCTGGGCCTGAACTTCGGCGCTTACATGTCAGAGGTGGTGCGGGCCGGCATCCTGTCAGTGGACGTGGGCCAGCGGGAGGCCGCCATCGCCCTCAACATGCCGCCCGGGCTCACGATGCGCCACATTATCTTTCCCCAGGCTTGGAAGGTGATTCTTCCTGCTTTTGGCAACTTCTTTATTGAACTGTTCAAGGCCACTTCGCTAGTGTCGCTGGTTGCAGTTCCTGAGCTGGTTTTCTCTGCCAAGGTGGCAGTCGACCGCACCTTTCGCATCACCGAGACCTTCGCCCTGGTGGCACTGTTTTACTTCCTCATGACGTTTCCCGCCTCGCGCGGGGTACGGCTGTTGGAGCGCCGGCTGACCGGCAAGTAGATGCACTTTAGCTGGGACTACTTCTTCCAGGCTGCTCCGATACTTCTGGCAGCGTCGCGGCTGACAGTGCAGATCACCCTCTCCGGCTTCCTGGTGGCAGCCATACTGGGGTTAGTAGTGGCGCTGGCCCGCATGTCCCGGTGGCGAGTACTCTCAGCGCCGTTTGGGGCCTACGTAGAACTGATACGTGGCACTCCTTTACTGGTCCAGATCTTCTTCCTGTTCTACATCT
>JACQHA010000294.1 GCA_016199255.1 Deinococcus sp. | reverse complement strand
TCCGGGCGCGGCGCGCCGGGTTTAGGGTGATGCTGGTGCCCCAGTGGGCGGTGCACTACGGCGGGGCCAGCACCCCAAACGACCCGGAGTGGTTCTATGAAGGGGTGCGCGGCGGGGTGTATCTGGCAGTGAAGCACTATCCCGCCTGGGCAGCGACCCTCTACCGCAAGGCAGTAGCGTTCACTGGCTGGTGGGGGGAACGCTTCGGGCCACGTCCCAAGCGCGCTGCCTACGCCAAGATCCGCCGACTGGGCGCAGGGCCGGTGCCTGGCCCCGATGACCAGCGGCTTTTCAAGCCCCGTTCGGTGGCAGCGGCGAGCCCAGCGAGTAGCACCTGATCTTTCCCTGGACCTGTGGGGCACGGCATGCCGTGCCCCTACTGGGGCGGGCCCAGGAAGAACCGCCTCCCAGAATGGGTTTCATTGCTGAATCGGTGGCTATGGAGCTGAGCCAGGAGCCGCCTTGGTAAGAGGTTTTGCTATAATTTGACAGCTATGGAACCAATGCTAGGGAGCGCTCCTATGGGGGATGGGTTGGTGGAGTGTCCGAATTGCGGTATTAGGAACCGCGCTGGCGCCCGTCACTGCCGGAGCTGCGGCATTACCCTGGAAGCAGCAAGCGCCCCGGCGCGAGCGCCCGTGGAGCCGGCCCTTGAGCCCCCAGCCGACGTCCCATACTCCCCTGGCTACGCTGAAGACTATGCCGCCTATCCAGAGAGCGGCGGCTATGAAAGCTATTTCGCCCTCCGCTTGGGGTCGGTTATGGCCAAGATGGGCGCGGTGGTGCTCCTGGTGGTGGGTTGGGGCCTGTTGGCTCTCTCCCGCCTGCCAGTGCGCAGTTCGATCCCGGCAGCGCTGGTGTCGCTCAGTCTGCCGATGGTGTTGCTCTATGCGGTGGCTGTTGGGGTCGCCTCCTGTTTGGTGTGGGCCATTGGCGACGCCCTGCGGGTGGTGCTGAAAATTGCCCAGCGGGTGCGCTAAGCCCCCCATCCGGTATACTGGCCGGGATGACTCAGGCCAATTACCATCCTAGCCGCGAGCAGTATGTTTCCCAAGCCATCAAAGGCTGGCGCCTCCCGGTGTACCGGGAGATCCTAGCCGACCTGGAAACGCCAGTGACCGCCTACATGAAAGTGGCCACCGAGCGCTCCTTCCTGTTAGAGAGCGCCGAGAAGGGCGAGGCCTGGTCGCGCTACTCGTTTATTGGCCTGGAGCCAGCCGAGACTCTCCGCTTCCGGGATGGGCGGGTGGAGCATACAGTAGGCGGCGCCTACCGCACCGGCTCGAGCGCCGATCCCCTGGCGGTGCTGCACCAGTTAGTGCACGAATACCCAGCAGTAGCCAGTAGCCCGCTGCCCCGCTTCTGGGGCGGGGCGGTGGGCTATGTGGCCTATGACCTGGTGCGCAGCTACGAGCGGCTGCCCTCCCTGCAGCCTGACGAACTGCACCTGCCCGATGCCCTCTTCTTGGTGGTGGACACCGTCGTGATCTTCGACCACCTGTTGGGGCGGATGCTTCTGGTCAGCGCGCCGCCAGTGGGGGAGGATGCCCAGGCCAGCTACGACGAGGCAGTGCGCAACATCAATCTGGTCTACAACCGCCTGAGCGCCCCGTTGCCCCGCCCGCCTGCGCCGGGAGGTGGCCTTGGCTCCAGCGCTTTCAAGAGCAATATGCCCCCCCAGGGCTTTTACCAGGCGGTAGGGCTGGCCAAGGAGTACATTGCCCGGGGCGATATTTTCCAGGTCGTGCTCTCGCTGCGCCTTTCTGCCCCGCTGGCTGCCGACCCTTTCAATCTCTACCGGGCGCTGCGCTCCATTAACCCCTCGCCCTACATGGGCTTCTTGCGGCTGGGGGAGGTAACCTTGGTGGCCTCCAGCCCTGAGTCTTTAGTGAAGTGTGCCGATGGCTATCTGGAGACCCGGCCCATTGCCGGCACCAGGCGGCGCGGCGCCAGCCGCGAGGAGGATGAGCGGCTGCGCCAGGAGCTATTGGGCGATGAAAAAGAGCGTGCCGAGCACGTGATGCTGGTGGACCTGGGCCGGAACGACACCGGCCGCGTCAGCCGGTA
>JACQHA010000311.1 GCA_016199255.1 Deinococcus sp. | reverse complement strand
GAGGCGCTGGCGCCGGTGCTGGCCGAGTTTGAAGCGGCCAATAACGCCAGGGTGGAGATCTTCCAGCCAGGAGACTCGCTGCAGATCCTGAACCGGGCGATTCTAGAAAAGGGGAATCCCTCGGCAGACGTGCTGTTTGGCGTAGACAACGCCACTGTGGTGCGGGGCCTGGCGGCAGGGATTTTCCTTCCCTACCAGTCGAGGGAGCTGGCCAACGTCCCAGCCCAGTTCCAGTTTGACCCCAGCGACAGCGTCACGCCGGTGGACTATGGTTACATCGCCCTGAACTACCACCAGGAGGGGCTGGCGCAGCGGGGCCTCCCACCGCCCCAGTCCCTAAGCGACCTGGCCCAGCCCGAATACCGGGGCACACTAGTGGTTGAAGACCCCCGCACCTCCACCCCGGGGCTGGGGTTCATGCTGGCCACCATCGCCACCTTTGGCGAGGAAGGACCGTACACCTGGCGGCATTACTGGCGCGACCTGCGCCAGAACGACCTGGTGGTCACCGAAAGCTGGTCGCCTGCCTACTTCAGCGAGTTCAGCCTCTATGGCGGCGACCGGCCAGTGGTGGTGTCATACAACACCTCGCCACCCTATGAGGGCCTGACCCGCGATCCCCTGGCCCCCTCCCCCACCCAGGCGCTGCTGGTGGACCTGGCCAGCTTCGCCCAGATTGAGTCAGTGGGGATTCTGGCCGGCACCCAGCAGCTCGCTCTGGCGCAGCGCTTTGTGGACTTCATGCTGAGCAAAGAGTTCCAGACGGTGTTCTCCGCCGCCAACGTGGTGTGCCCGGTGAGCATCCTGGCCACGCCAGCGCCGTTCTGTGCCACAGCTAGCGTGCCCCAGGTTGCGGCTAACGCCGTGCTGGACACTGCCCGGATCGCGGCCAATCTGGACCGCTGGCTGGACCAGTGGTTCAGCGTGGTGATCAAAGGCGAGGAGCCCAGCAATTAGCCGCTGGCTAGCCGCTGGCGCCCTGGGGTTTCTGGCGCTCTTCTTCCTGTTTCCGCTCTTCACCATCTTGCGCCTGAGCCTGGGAGGAGAGCAGGGCAGCACCCTGCTGGCAACGCTTGGGGACCGCTACTACCTGGGGCGCTTGTGGTTCACCGCCTACCAGGCCTTGCTCTCCACTGGCTTTACCCTGGTGCTGGCGCTGCCTTCGGCGTTTATCTTCGCCCGCTACCAGTTCCCAGGGAGGACCCTCTTGCGGGCGCTGACCACCGTGCCTTTTGTCATGCCAGCGCTGGTGGTGGCCCTGGGGTTTCTGGCATTAGCAGGGCCCCAGGGGCTCCTCACCCAGCTCTTGACCAGCCTGGGCCTGCCGCCGCTGCGCCTGGGGCGGACTCTTTGGGCGATCATTCTGGCCCACGGGTTTTATAACTACGCGGTGGTAGTGCGCTTGGTCGGCAACTTCCTGGCCCACTTAGACCAGCAGCTGGAGGAAGCCGCCCGCACCCTGGGCGCCAGACCTGGGCAGGTGCTCTGGCGCGTGACACTGCCCTTGCTGGCGTCCCCGCTTTGCGCCGCAGCGCTACTGGTATTCACCTTCTGCTTCACCAGCTTCGGCGTGGTGCTGATCTTAGGTGGCCAGCGCTACGCCACCCTGGAAGTGTCGATCTACATCCTGTCCACTACCTTGGACCTGGGGCCAGCAGCGGCGCTGGCCCTGGTGCAGATGCTCTTCACCTACTGGTTCATGGTGGTCTACGCCCGGCTGCAGGGGGCCCTGGCAGTGCCACTGGACTTCGCCCCGGAACAGCAGAACCTGCGGCGCCCGCAGGGCCTGGTCTGGGGCTGGATTGGCCTCAATTTTCTGGTGGTGAGCGTCATCGTCCTGGGGCCACTACTGGGGCTGGTGGCGCGAGCCCTCACCCTGGGCGGCACGTTTACTGGGGAGTATTTCCAGGCGTTGTTTGCCCCAGGGCGCACCTTCACCGCCCCCTGGTTTGCTGCCCTGAACTCGCTGCGCTTCGCTCTGGGCACGGTAGCGCTGGCCCTTCCCCTGGGCACCATCTTGGCTCACCTCCTGGCCAGGAGCCGCAGCACGCTCCTAGATGCGGTCACGATGCTCCCACTGGGCACCTCGGCGGTGACGCTAGGACTGGGTTTCCTCTTAGGGTTTGCCCGGCCACCTTTGGACCTGCGGGGCTCCTGGCTGCTTCTAGTCATTGCCCACAGCCTCCTGGCCTACCCCTTTGTGGTACGCGCCGCGCTGCCAGTGCTCCAGGGGCTGCAGCGCAATCTCGTGGACGCGGCTCGTACCTTGGGCGCTACCCCAGCCAGAGCCTTCAGCCGGGTACAGCTGCCGCTCCTGGCCCCGGCGCTCTTGGTGGGAGCTACCTTTGCTTTTGCAGTGTCCATGGGCGAATTTGGCGCCACCTTGGTGCTGCGCCGGCCAGAGTACACCACGCTGCCTATTGCCATTTATAGCCTGCTGGGACGGCCTGGGCTGGCCAACTTGGGCCAGGCACTGGCCATGAGCTGTGTGCTCATGGCTGCCTGCGCTTTGGGCTTCGTGGCGATTGAACGCACCCGCTACCGGGGGCTGGGAGGGTTTTGATGCTGACAGTACAGGGCCTGGTGAAGCACTATGGCCCCAGCTTCAGTTTGCAGCAAGTCTCGCTCCAGGCGGAGCCAGGCGCCATTGTAGCCGTGCTGGGCCCCTCAGGCTGCGGCAAGACCTCGCTGCTCCGGCTGATTGCCGGTCTGGAACGGCCTGATGCCGGGAAGATACTGCTGCGCGGCCTAGACTGCACCAACTGGCCTCCCGAGCAGCGCCAGATTGGCCTGGTGTTCCAGGACTATGCCCTCTTCCCGCACCTGGACGTCTCTCACAACATCGCCTTCGGCCTGGAGATGCAGGGCGCCAGCCGCCAGGACATTGCGCAGCGGGTGGGGGAGCTCTTGGAGCTGGTGGGGCTGAGCCGGCTGGCCCGGCGCCGCATCCAGAGCCTCTCTGGCGGGGAACGGCAGCGGGTGGCCCTGGCCCGTTCCCTGGCGCCCCGGCCCCAGGTGCTGCTCTTAGACGAGCCGCTCTCCTCACTGGACCAGCAACTGCGCCAGGAGCTGCGGCTGGAGCTCAGGGCCATTTTGAAGGCGCTGGGGGTCACTGCCCTCTACGTCACCCACGACCAGGAGGAGGGGTTCACAGTGGCTGACCACGCGCTGATGATGCGCGCTGGGCGGGTCGAGCAGTCCGGGACACCAGAGGAACTCTACCGGCGGCCGCGCAATGCCTTCGTGGCCCGCTTCCTGGGGTTTGGCAACGTGTTCCAGGGGAGAGTAGACGATCAGGTCCTGTGCTGGGGCCCAGGCCCGATTCCCCTGCCCGGCCCCGCTGCCCCCGGCCCCACGGCTTTCTTGGTGCGGGATGAGGGCATTGTGCTGGGCAAGAACTCTCGCCCCCTGCCTCAGTTCAGGGTGCTAGTCGCGTCGCGCCTGTTCTCGGGACGGCTGGTACGGCTCGAGCTGCGCTGCGGCGACCAGGTACTGACTTGCCAGCGGCGCCCCGAAGAGG
>JACQHA010000310.1 GCA_016199255.1 Deinococcus sp. | reverse complement strand
GCGCTCGGTGATGTCCTGGTGCGAGGCATACTCGGTGATGCGCTGGGCGTCCATGGTGGTATAGGGGGTAGTGACTTTGAACGCTCGCCGGTAGTGCTCGACCTGGCGTCCCTGGTCGGCGATAAGCTCATTAGTGGGGTACATGCCAATGACAGCGTGGTGCAGAGGGTCCTGGAGGACCGGCAAGTACGCTGCCAGGCTCTTGCCGTCGCCGGTCATGGCAGTGTTGAACACCACGTCGATGTCTGGGTCTAAGAGGGCTTGGTAGGTCTGCCACTGTTGGGCGTGTAAGGTCCATCCCTCAGGAAGCTGAAGCCTTGCGAGCTGCTCGTGGGGCACTAGCTTGGAGAAAACTGGGCGTACGATGATCTTCACTGTCTTTTCCCTCCTGTCAGCCACTGCTCATCGTACTCAGCAGCTTTCTCACCCTTTTGCGAATCTTGCTGATACACTCCCAGCACCGCCCGAGCGTGCCCAATCACCAACTCCCTCAGCTCAGCTGGCTCTACTACCCGGGCGTGGCCGCCGTAACCCACCACCCACCACACCAAGTCGGCGGTCACTGGTACCCGCAGGTGGTAGAGCAATGACCCATCGGGCTGCTGCTCCACCCACTGCGACTCATGACGTTTGGTCCGAGCTATGGCGCGAGCCTTCACTTTCGAGAACCAGACAGTGACGTCTACTGGTTCCCCCTGGTCAATGGAGCCGAAAGAGTGGCTGGCGTGCTCGGCCAAGTCAAAGGCTGGCCGGCGGAAACGAGTAGTCGAGAGGCGTACATGGTGAATCTGGTCCAGCCGCAGCCAGAGCACCTTGTCAGCTCGGTGGTTGTGGCCCACCAGGTAGTAGTGGCCGTCACGGTGGACGATACCGTAAGGGTCGAACCTGTGCCGGACGGTACCCCGCTCTTTGAACGCCGGGGTGTAGTCGAACTCCACAGTGCGCTTCTCTCTGGCGGCGCGGTGCAGGGTGTGGAATACCTGCTCATCAACTTGATCGAAGGTGTGGAAGTGCAGATAGGGGTCGTAGAGGCTACCCCGCTGGATGCTGCCCAGCTTCTCCAGTGCCCGCCGTGCGGTGGGGGTCAGGTTGGCCACTGCCTGGACGGCGGTGACCAGGGCAACTACTTCCTCATTAGAGAGGCTGGGGTGGACACTGTCAGAGCCCAGGCGATAGCGGTGCTGTTCGTCAGACTCCAGGGTAATCCCCAGGTCGCGCAGGTCAGCCAGGTAGCGGTAGACCGTCTGTAAAGGTACCCCTAGCTCCTGGGCTAGGGTCACCACGGTGTGGCCACGTGGGCTGTCGCGCAGCAGTTCAATAAGCCTGGTTAGACGGCGCCGTTTCTGTGCCTTGGGCACGGTACTCCCGGCGATTATTTGGTGCGCGGCTGAAGCTCCCGTGGTCTCGAGCAGCCGAGTCAGAGTGACGGTATTATACCCTGTCCTCCACCCAGACGCCCTCTTAACCAACTTAACCCTAATCTTAACCGGCTTTTACTGGTGCTGGCTATGCTCCTTTAGGGTGGAGGGCTGATGCGGATCTTGGGAGTGGAGCAGCAGGCACTAGCTTTAATCATTACCCTGGTGGCGCTGCTTTCCTTGGTGATCCGCGACGTGCTGAGGCCGCCAGTAGAGCTGGCAGGTCAGCGCCGGCGGCGCTAAGCTTCTCCTCCAGCCGAAGTCTGGTGCGCCGGCGGGTCGGGCCCCGCCGGTGGCTTGTTGGGGAACTAAAGAGGCCCCATGGGGATTTATTAGATAGTTGGGTAACTGGTGTTTGGGAATCTAAAAGGCCTTTGGCTCGTACACAGTAAATGAAAGTTGCTGGGTTTCCCCGCCCGGGAGGTGACTTTGGCGAGAAAGCGCGAGTTTCGAGTGGGTGATCGGGTGATGTTTCCGGAGCATGGGGCGGGCCGGGTCGTCGCCACCTGTGAGCGTGAGGTATTGGGTCAGAAGCGCGAGTACTACCAGGTCAAGCTGAACGGCAGCGACATGAAGGTGCTGGTGCCGGT
>JACQHA010000017.1 GCA_016199255.1 Deinococcus sp. | reverse complement strand
GCATGTGGACCCCACCTGGGTGCGCATTGTCTGGGCGGTATTAATTATCCCTGGGTGGGGCCTGCCGCTGCTGCTGTACGTACTGGCCGCCTTGATCCTGCCGGAGAGGAACGCCGATGAGGTCGTTTATTCTAAGGACCTGTCTTAACGCCCTGGGGCTGTGGATAGTAGCCGCCCTGTATGCTGGCCTGGACTTGACCGGTGCCAGCACCAGCGACCGTATAGGCGCGGCGCTCATTGCCGGGGCAGTGCTGGGCATTGTGAACGCTCTAGTCCGGCCTATTCTCCTCATCCTCACCCTGCCCATTAACATCCTCTCCCTGGGCCTTTTTACCCTGGTAGTGAATGCCTTGATGCTGCTACTTACCGCCCAGCTCACGGGCTTACTGGTGATTCACGGCTTCTGGAGCGGGTTCTGGGCAGCGCTGCTCTTGAGCATCATTGGCTTCTTCCTCAGCATTTTCGTGAAAGAGGGTCGGCACCAGCAGCAGCCGGTCTAAGTGGTTCTTACCATCTTGGCAGTGGGCAAACTGCGCGATGTGCACCTGTCTGCCCTCTGCCAGGACTACCTGGCGCGGCTCAATCACTACAGCCGCGCCCGAGTGCTGGAGGTACGCGACCAACGCATCACTCCCCAGGCCGATCCGGCAGGGCTGCTGGCCAAAGAGGCCGAGCGCCTCTTGGCCGCTATTCCGCCCCGGGCTTATGTCGTGCTGCTCACTGTCAATGGGGTGCAGCGCTCTTCCCCGGAGCTGGCAGCCTGGCTGAGTGCCCTAGAGGCGCACGGCACTGCTGAAACGGTGTTCTGCCTTGGCGGGGCGCTGGGACTAGATCAGCAGGTGCTGGCTGCGTCCCACGACACCCTGTCCCTAGGGAAGCTGACCCTGCCGCACCAGCTCGCCAGGCTAGTGCTACTGGAGCAGCTCTACCGGGCCCGCACGATCCAGCGGGGCGAAAGCTATCACAAATAAATCTAGCGCCCTCCGGCTTGCACTTTCAGCTCGTTAATGTGCTCCGACAGTTCCCGGATCATGTTGGGGTTGATAATGCCGTCTTCGTGCTGGAAGCGTTCCCGCAGCTCCAAGATGGCGGGCAGGGAGCGCCCGGCGTCGTGCTGCTTGAGGCTAATGGCGAACTGCGACACCAGGTCAATAAGCAGGTGCTGGTTGGCCTGGAAGAAGCTGCGGATATCGGAGCCCACTTTAATAGGCCGCTCGCCAAACGGCAGGTACAGGTAGCTGCCTCCCCCAGGCGCTTCCCGGATCACGCCAGTGGCCAGCGCCAGGTGGGTAGCCCAGTTAATGGCCGGGTCCGCTGGGCTCTCAGCCGGGATCAGCTCCGGCAGCAGCCGGTTCGCCGGGTCGGTGTGCAGCACTTCCTCATCGTATTCGGCTGACACGTCGTTATAGGTCGCCTGGTAATCGGTTAAAGCCCGCACCGCATGCAACGGCAGGGCGATTTTAGCCTGGAGGAACAGGATCTCCGAGTCATCGTCGGTGTCAATGAAGATCCAGTCCTGCACGTCGGTGATCTCGCCCAGGAGCTCTTTGAACCGGCTGCGCTCCCCGCCTTTCACCCCCACCAGGCGAATGCGCGCCCCCCGGCCCCCGTGCAGCTTGGCCACGTCGGTGATTAAGAACTCCGCTGACTCGTTTACCACCTGCTCCAGCTGCCGGGTATGGAGCTCGCTGCCCTGGGGATAGCGCTCCAAGAACGAATCCAGCACATCAATGCGCCGCAGCCGGCTGCGGCAGTCGGCCAGCAGGGCCTGCCCCAGGTCCGCCCGGTCGGTGTTAAGCCGCGGCACCACAGTCTTGGCAATGGCCGCTTCCACCCCAGCCCGCTCGGCATTTTCAAAGGAAGCGCTGCCAGCCAGCATGCGCCGGTAGTACCTCTCAGCATCACCGGGCTTGAATAAGCTGATGCCGTTGGGGGCGCGATAGTCGCTGGCCAGCTGGGAGAAGCGGCTAGCCTGCGCCTCAAACTGGCGCTGCAGGGCGTTGAGCTCATCGAGCAGCTTGCGCAGGCTGGTGATTCTGCCCTCCACCTGCTCCCTGAGGGCGCCAAAGAGCGCCATCCCGTGCTCCGCCACCTGGGCGCGCAGCGCCAGCCCCTGGCTATCGATGTAAGCCCGCAGCAATTCTCCCTGGGCCTGCTGGGTGATGGAGCGGCGCTTCAGAGTCTGGGTCAGGGGCAACCGGGTGGCGCGGCTCAGTAATCCCTCCAGCTGTGACACCTTCTTATTCAGCTCTCCCTTGGCACTAGAGAGCTGGTCTTGCTGCCGGCCAATCTCCGCTACAGCATTGGACAGGGCGACGGACAGCGTAATTAAAAAGCTCAACGCGGTGCCCGGGCCCTGCGGCGCACTACTGGCCAGCGCCCAGGTACGCTCGGCAATCAGCCGCCGCCCTTCCTCAAGCATCCTGGCCTCGCCTTCGGCCAGGGCGCGCTTGGTGGTGCGGGCAATATCCTGCGCCACCCGCTCCATTTGGCGCTGTGGCTCCGGCTGGTTCAGAAGATTCTGGTTCAGGTAAGAGCGGATCATGTCCTGGAGCGACCCACTATAGCTGGGGTTGTCCTCAGTCATCCGGTCTAGCACCCCTCCCGGCCGGCTGTGCAGCCCGGAAGTGCGCAGGAACTCAATCACCGCCTCTTTCATGTCCACCTGCTTGGTAAGCGCCTTGCACACCTGCTGCGCCAGTCGCGCGGCGCCGTACTCCAGCATCTCCCGGTTTGGCTGGTAGATGCTGGAAAAGCCAAACGACGCCACCCAGCGGGTGCGGCCGTACTGGTCTCTAGTGCCCAGCGCCTCCTCGGCATCGTTGAACCGGGCGGTGTACACGCTGCCCAACGGTGTGAACTCCAGGGCATGCAAGTAGCGGCCCACCATGCCAATTAAGTTGGGCAGCTCATTAATGGTCACCGGGTTGGGGGCGCTGTTGCGGTTCTGGAGGAGGTAGACCGCATCGAAGAACCTCTCCCGGGCAGTGACTAAAGGGCCATCAGCACTGTAGCGGGCACTGAAGGTGTAGTAGCCACTCTGCATGGCCTCCAGCTCTTTGAGCATGGCGTAGGTGTTGGCCTTGGCCCGCCGGTTATCGTCTATGGTCACGTGCGCCCCAGGCAAGATACAGATGCCTGTCAGGAAAACCTTCAGCTTCAGGTCCCGGGCCACTTCCCGGATCAAGCGCACCAGCTCGGCGGCGCTGCCGTTGCCAGTGCCGCCCACCGAGGTCCACACCAGGTAGACAGTGATGGTGGACTGGCGGGTCAGGGTGACGCCAGAGTCAATGGCCCGGCGCACATTCCCCGGGTCAATAACGCGCTGGAAATGCTCCTCAATGGCTTTGCGGGTCTGGCTGCGCTGTAAAAGGAAGGCGGCGCGCGCTAAAGGCGGTGTGGCCCGGGCCCCCGCCTCCTGGTTCACCATGGCAATCATGCGCCGGGGGACAAAGTCCAAAAAGCGCAGCTTGCCGCTATCTAAAGTCTGGCGCAGCTCGCCAGAAGGAATGGCCAGGGGCACAAAGCTGGCCGGCGGCAAGCGGAGCTCGTCCAGCCGCTCCTCGCCAGTCCTGGGGAGGCGCAGCTCCTCGCCCACGCTGGCGTCAATGCCCAGGAACGCCGCCACCCCCAGGGCATCGGGACTGCTCAGGCTCTCGTGCGCCCGCCTCAGTACATCAGACACGGCGCTGACGCCGGTGCCGCCCGCTCCAATCATGAGTGTGGTCCGTACTTCAGCGCGTGCCAATGTAGCCTCCTTGCTTACTCGCTGGACCGGCCCTCAGCCACCAGCGCTTCCATCGCCACTTCCTCCCGGGTCGCCGGGGCCAGCTCTAAGCGCAGCTCCAGGTGCTTGGTGAGCTTGATCCGGTCCCCTGAGTAGACCTCACCGCTGGAAAAGGGCTTGCCGTTCACCTGCAAGGGGAAGGTGCCGGGCTTTTTCTCCCGGAGCACGATCCGCCCCCGGCGGTCAATCGTCACCTCAGCATGTACCTCGGCGCCGGCGTCCTGCACCGGGAGATCAGCTTCCACTGGATCAGAGTCAACTCTGATCCGGGCGCCGGGCACTGCCTCCACCTCAAAGCTGCGGCCAGCGGAATCAGTGAGACGCAGGAGCAAGGACGGCGCGTCGCCATCGGGCTGGGTAATGCCCTCCAGCTCCCGGCGCAGCTCGCCACCAGCGTTCAAGCGCCAGACGACCAAAGCAATAATGCCCAATACCACCAGCACCGCTGGCACGAGCACCCAGGGGGTCCTGAGGCGCTGCTCCAGGTTGCTGGCCAGGCGCTGCAGCCGCTCGCGCAGCGTGGCGGGCTCCTCCAGGGGTCCAGGAGAAACCGCCAGTTCACCACTGGCCGCCACAGCCTCGCCATCCAGAGACGGCGCGGGCGCCGCCAAGAGACGCTGCCCTAAGGCCCGAAAGAAGGGAGTGGATTCATTGGGGTTATAGCGCTCAGCCACCAGCCCAGCTGCCAGGGCATCGCTCAGGGGCATGGGGTCAGCGGCCACGGTGTAGTACAAGAAGCGCACCCCGGAGCCGGCGGGCACCACTGAGAAATCCACCGGGCCCCGGGAGCTATCGCCCTGGCCATCGGAGAGGATCAAGAGCTCCCAGGGCTGGCTGGGCGCCACGAGCGCCAGGGTGTTGATCAGCACCTGGAGCATGCCGGCAATGTCAGTGGAGCCGCCGCTCCGCCCGCCCCGTACCACGCTCAGGGCGTTAATGCGCACCAGCAGGCGTCCCACGGCACTGGCGTCGGCGACGCGACCGCGGTGCAGGACGTCCTGGCGGTCGCCAAAGCTCATGACTGTCAGGTTATCCCCGACCTCCAACGACTCCAGCAGCTGCTGCACGTCATCTTGAGCCGTGCGCAAGTAGGAGCGGAAAGAGTTAGAGATGTCGAAGGCAATGCCCAGGGCGGGCGCCACCGGGGCGGGATCCCCCTGGGCACTAGCCAGGCACAGTAGCGGGGCCAGCAGCAGTAGCACTACAACGAGCGCGCGCAGCATGGCACCTCACCTCCCCGGTCTATCATCTTAATCCTTCTCCTGCCCCAGCACCGGTGCCAGAGAAACCCACCAGCGACGCCACGCGTTCCTGCTTTCCCTTGACACTGGGGGGACTGGCCCGTACCATACCATATGCCCGGGTCGGGGCGTAGCGCAGCCTGGTAGCGCACTGCGTTCGGGACGCAGGAGTCGGAGGTTCAAATCCTCTCGCCCCGACCAGCAAGATGCCTGTTGCTCTGTCATGGCCCGCATCCCCGAAATTGGCACAGGGTAACGCCAGGAACCTGACAGTGGGCTGACACTCAAGCGCGGCGTGGAGGCCCTATGAGCGCACAGCTGGCCCAGGTGTTCCAGAAAGCGGTGTACTACACCTACAGCCAGGCCCATCCTCTAGTGCAGCAGCTCAAGATCCTGGACGTCTTCGCGGCGAAAAGTGAGCCCCGCGAGGCTTCAGAGCTGGTGCAGGAGCTGGCCAGGCTCTACGACGGCAAAGAGTACGCCCCGCGGGAGATTGTCCGCCTGCACTCGTTTTTCAAGACCATTGTGCCGGTGCAGCGCGTGTCCCGCTACGCCTACCAGCCCACACCGGCGCTGGAGGAGCTGCGCCACTACTACCGGCAGCAAGTGGAGGAGCTGCTGCGCGCTATTGACCCGGCGGCGCCGGCGCCCCAGTGGGGGAACAGCGAGTTCTGGAAGCAGCTGGAGAGCACCATGAGCATTCTCAAGAACCTGGAAGACCGCATTGCCACTTTGGAGAACGACCTGGCCACAGTGAAGAAGGCTGTGGATACCCTGCAGAAGGCCGCCAAGCCGGCTGCGCCAGCAGCGGCGCCAGCTGCCAAGCCGGCTGAGGCCGCGAAGCCGGCCGAAAAGCCAGCGGCTAAACCAGCGGAGAACAAGGGGCCAGTCAAGAACTAGCCTGCCGGCTGCGCTATAATCAAGCATCATGGCGCAGAAGGTGCTGCGGCTCAGCCCGCACCGCCTCAACCTGTACCGGCAATGCCCCCGCCGCTACCACTACCAGTACGTGGAGAACCTGGGGCGGTTGTACGCGAAGCCCCGGGCTTATTTCTCTTTTGGCAGCGCCCTGCACCGGGCGCTGCGGGATTTTTACCGCCTGGGAGGGCCCTTTCGCCGGCCGGTAGAAGATCTCCTTGCCCTGTACCACGCCGCCTGGCAAGGGGCCGGGTTCCCTAGTCCCGAGAGCGAAGCCGAGGCCAGGCGCGAGGGCGAGGAAATCTTGCGCACCTACCACGCCAAGCACAAGCACATTAATAGCCGCACCATTTTCGTGGAGCGCCAGCCGGAATGCCCTTTGACCCCCCACCTCCGGCTCTTTGGGCAACTGGACCGGCTGGACCTCACCGCCGAAGGCGAGTACGAGGTGGTGGACTATAAGTCCGGTCGCCACCAGGACGAATCACACCGCATCCAGCTCCTGATCTATGGCTACCTGGTGCGCCAGACCTATGCCCTGTTCCAGGCGCCGCTGAACCTCACCATCTACTACCTACGGGACAACTACCCTCAGGCGGTGGTGCCTATGCCTGGGGAAGAGGAGCGAGTCCTGGACGAGGTAAAAGCTGTGGGCGAGGAGATCCTTACTGCCCAGCACTTCCCGGCCCAGCCGGGGCCGCTGTGCGCCACCTGTGACTTTAACGTCATCTGCCCCGATTCTGCCTTCCGGCCAGGCGATGAACCACTAGAGCCTGTACCGTTTTAGCCACTTCCTCTAAGCTAGGAGAGGCGTCCACCAGCACAAAACGCTCTGGTTCAGCATGCGCTAAGTCTAGATAAGCTTGCCGCACTGTCTCGTGCAGCTCTAGCTGCTCCAAGCGATCCTGGGGGCGCCGATGTTGAACACGCTGCAGTCCCAATACAGCAGGCACATCCAGGAGAATAGTTAGGTCCGGCACAAGACCACCAGTAGCAATACAGTTGACCTTTCGTACCAGGTCCACTCCCAACCCCCGACCTACACCCTGATACACCACGCTGGAGTCAGCATAGCGATCAGCCACGACAATACTCCCTTCCGATAGGGCTGGCCGGATTACCTTGGAAGTGAGCTGCGCTCGGCTTGCTGCAAACAACAGAAACTCCGTGAGAGGCTCCAACTCGGGATACACTGGGCTGAGGACGATCCGGCGAATTGCCTCACCCACCCGGGTGTAACCCGGCTCTCGGACTAGGTACACAAGATGGCCTTCGCGACGTAGAAACCGCGCCAACTTAGCAGCCTGGGTGCTCTTCCCTCCCCCATCTGGCCCCTCGAAGCTCACGAAATAGCCCGGCCCATGCACGCTGCCAGGGTACCACAGGCACCATTGACCAGGTCCGACGGTTCAGATATGCTCCCAAGCCATGGCCAAGACCCATTACACCATCGCAGTACTAGGCGGCGACGGCATTGGCCCCGAGGTCATTGCCCAGGCAGTGCGGGTACTGGAAGCTATTGGCAAGCGCTACCAGCTGAAATTCACTTTCCAGGAAGCCCCGGTGGGTGGGGCTTCCTTTGACCAGTTCGGGGAGCCGCTCACGGCTAGCACCATGGCCCTGGTGCAGGCCTCTGACGCCCTGCTCTTTGGGGCAGTAGGCGGGCCGAAGTACGATAACCTGCCCCGCCAGCAGCGGCCGGAGCAGGCGTTACTCAGGCTGCGCCGGGAGCTGGGGCTCTATGCCAACTTGCGGCCCGCCAAGGTCTACCCCCCGCTGGCCGACGCTTCCACCTTGAAGCGAGCGGTGGTGGAGCAGGTAGACATCTTGGTGATCAGGGAGCTGACTGGCGATCTGTACTTCGGCACACCCCGGGGCATTGAGCGCTCTAACCAAGGGCGCCGCGGGGTGAACACCATGGTCTACACCGATGCCGAGATTGCCCGCATTGCCAAAGTGGCGTTTGAGGCCGCCCGGGGACGGCGCAAGCTGGTGACCTCGGTGGACAAGGCCAATATCTTAGAGACCTGTGAACTGTGGCGCGAGGTGGTCATAGAGGTCAGCCAAGAGTACCCTGATGTACAGCTGAACCACCTGCTGGTAGACAACTGCGCCATGCAGCT
>JACQHA010000289.1 GCA_016199255.1 Deinococcus sp. | reverse complement strand
GGTGCTGGCGCTGGTGCTGGGGGAACTGCGGCGGGGGGCGCGGCCCAGCCGGGTGATGGTGCCCCGGCCCCAGCCGGCGCCGCTGTTGGGGGAGCGCTAGGTGTACCTGGCTATTGCCGGCAACATTGGCTCGGGAAAATCCACCCTCACCCAGCTCCTGGCGCAGCGGCTCAACTTGCAGCCGGTGCTGGAACCCTTTGAGGAGAACCCTTACCTGGAAGACTTCTACCGGGACATGAAGCGCTACAGCTTCCACTCCCAGGTGTTCTTCCTCTCCTGCCGGATTTATCAGCACCTCCGCTACATCAACAGCCAGCGGGCAATAGTACAGGACCGCACCATCTACGAAGACGCCCAGGTGTTTGCCGAGAACCTGTACCGCTCCAGCTGTCTCAGCCCCCGCGACTACCGCACCTACCAGGGGCTGTTTGAGGCGGTACTGCCGGCGCTGCAGCCGCCGGATCTGCTGATCTACCTGCGCGCCTCGACGCCGACTTTAGAGGCGCGCATTGCCCAGCGGGGTAGAAGCTTCGAGCGCCAGATCCCCACTGCTTATTTAGAAGCCCTGAACCAGCTCTATGAAGAGTGGGTAGCACAGTACCGCCTGTCGCCTTTACTGGTGGTGGAGGCCGACCAGGTGGACTTCGTAGAGCGGCCCCAGGAGCTGGGGGGGATTGTGGAAGGTATTTCTAGTGCTGTAGGCGCCCCAGACCGGCTGTTTGGCGGCTGAGGCATGGCGTCGTCCACTGATCACCTGATTCTTCCCATCACCAGTGATGAGGCAGCCCAGGTAGCGCGCAGCCGGCGGTCGCTGGTGTACCGCCTAGTGTGCCTGGAGCCCCTGGCGTTTAGCGGCGATGCCCAGGCAGACGCCCAGCTCCTCTACTGGGAGTTTGAGCGGGTCATCACGGCGCACCCGGGGCAGTGGCTGTGGACCCTGGACCGCTGGAACTTCCGGCTGCCAGAGTGAGAACCAACAGAGTAGTATTACTGTGTATCTTGAGTTGCAAGTTGCGTCCAGGAGACTGAGCCATGACCACCCGAATCCCTATCGACCGTGACGCAATTGCCAAGTTCTGCCGCCGCCACCACATCCGTAAGCTGGCCCTCTTCGGCTCTGTGCTGCGTGAGGACTTCCGCCCAGAGAGTGATGTGGACGTACTGGTGGAGTTTGAGCCGGGACATGTGCCGGGGCTCATCCGCTTGGCTGGTATGGAACTAGAGCTCTCCAGGCTGCTAGGTGGGCGCAAGGTGGACTTAAACACGCCCAAGACCCTAAGTCGCTATTTCCGGGAGCAGGTGCTGGCTGAGGCAGAAGTGCAGTATGTCCAGCCATAAGGATCTAGCCCGCCTCCACCATATGCGTGACTATGCCCAGGAGGCTGTGGAGCTGGTGCGGGGCAAGCACCGGTCCGACTTGGACAAGGAGCGGCTGCTCCAGCTGGCCCTGGTGCGCCTGATTGAGATTGTGGGGGAGGCTGCCGGTCGGGTCTCCCAAGAGACCCAGGCGCAGCACCCCCATATTGCCTGGGCCCAGATCATCAGCATGCGGAACCGGCTGGTGCATGGCTACGATTTTGAGGTCAATCTCCTCTAGTTTCCCGGTTTCCGTGTCGTGGTACTGCCAGATAAGGTTCCCAAAACGGCCCTAGGGTGAGCCTCGGCTGCCCCGTCCCATCCTGCGAGGACAGCTGCCCCTCCAGCACCAGCCTCAACACCTACGCCCGGGTTAGTTCTCGTCAGCGCGATTCTCTCTTCCATAGAAGACAAGATGACAGAATCGCTCGGCAGTTGCCGCGGACAGAATCGCTCGGCTAATACAGTCAGCCCCCGGCGACCTTGACAGGTCTCAAAGCCCAGTGGTACTATTTCTGCTTGGCTGGATTTCTGGCCGGAGTGTTTGAGATAGCGAGGTGGGTGTTGCCGCCAACGACCAATCAACTAGTGCGCAGGGGCCGTAAGCCAGTGCGGAGCAGGACCAAGACCCCAGCGCTCAAGGGCTCGCCCCAGCGCCGGGGGGTGTGCACGGTGGTGAAGACCGTGACCCCCAAGAAGCCTAACTCGGCGCTGCGCAAGATTGCCCGGGTGCGGCTGAGCTCGGGGTTTGAGGTCACTGTCTACATCCCGGGTGAAGGGCACAACCTGCAGGAGCACTCGGTGGTGCTCATCAGGGGCGGCAGGGTCAAAGACTTGCCGGGGGTGCGTTACCACATTATTCGGGGGACGCTGGATGCCTCGGGCGCCATTGGCCCCAGCAACACCAACCAGGCCAACCGCAACCAGAGTCGCTCGCGCTACGGAGTGAAGAAGCCTAAGAAGGAAGGAGCAGGGGCGGCTGCCGCGGCTAAACCGGCGGGAGGTGCTTCGTGAGGCGGCGGCGGGCAGTAGCGAGGGAGATCGCCCCGGATCTGGTGTACGGGGACGTGCTGGTGGCTACCTTTATTAATAAGATCTTGCAGCGGGGCAAGCGCAACCTGGCAGCCCGGCTGTTCTATAGCGCCTGCAAGCAGATCCAGGTGAAGACGAACCAGGAGCCGCTGAAGGTCTTCCAGAAGGCAGTGGACAATGTCCGCCCCCGGTTAGAGGTGAAGTCCCGCCGGGTCGGCGGCTCCACTTACCAGGTACCGGTTGAGGTCAAACCGCGCCGCCAGACCAGCTTGGCCCTCAAGTGGCTGATTACCGCGGCGCGGGAGCGCGGGGAGCGGGGTATCCTTAACAAGCTGACGGCAGAGATTCTCGACGCCTCGGAGGGCAAAGGCGCCGCGGTGAAGAAACGAGAGGACGTGCACCGGATGGCTGAAGCCAACCGGGCGTACGCCCATTATCGTTGGTAAAGGGAATAGGTAGGGTCGGTGGGGGGGGGAGGACCCTCTAGCTGACTTAGGTAGAGACAACCGAGCGGGTAGCGCGCCCGGTGGCTCGCCTCCGGGCGCGGATCATTGCCGAAGGTAGGGGATGCGGCTAGCGTGAAGGATGAATATGGAGCTTGATCTACGCAGGACGCGAAATATTGGTATTGCCGCCCATATTGACGCCGGCAAGACCACCACTACCGAGCGCATCCTCTTCTATACCGGCCGGGTGCACCGCATGGGGGAGGTGCACGAAGGCACCACGGTCATGGACTGGATGGAGCAGGAGCGGGAGCGGGGCATTACCATCACCGCCGCAGTCACCACCTGCTTCTGGCGGGACCACCGCATTAACATCATCGACACCCCGGGCCACGTGGACTTCACCATGGAGGTAGAGCGGTCCATGCGGGTCTTAGACGGTGCCATCGCGGTATTTGATGCGGTGAATGGCGTGGAGCCCCAGTCGGAGACGGTGTGGCGCCAGGCCGACCGCTACCGGGTGCCCAGGATAGCCTTTATTAACAAGATGGACCGCATCGGCGCCGACTTCGACATGTGCATCCGCCAGATTAAGAGCAAGCTGGGCGCCCGGCCGGCAGTGCTCCAGGTGCCCATGGGGAACGAGGACAAGTTCCACGGCATCATTGACGTGGTGAACTGGAAGGCCCTCATCTACAAAGATGACCTGGGCCAGAAAATTGAGGACATTGCCATCCCCAGCGAGTACCTGGACCGGGCCAAGCAGGTGCGGGAACAGCTGGTGGAGGTGGTGGCGGACTTTGACGAGTCCATGATGACCGCCTACCTGGACGGCCAGGAGGTGTCGGCCGATGCCCTGCGCGCCGCGCTGCG
>JACQHA010000292.1 GCA_016199255.1 Deinococcus sp. | reverse complement strand
CGGTTGGCTACGGTGGGGAGGTCGTCTGACACCTATCTGGGTGCCCGCGAGGGACGTCTCCCCAGACGCAGCTCTGTCGTAGAGAAACACGCAGTGGACATCGCCTACTGGTTCCAGTTCTGGTGGATGCTCCCCCTGGGGGTGGTGATCTGCACCATTGCCTGCGCTTCAAGCGTGGAGGGGGCGGTGATGTTCTCGCCGCTCTTCATCCTGGGCTTCCCCCTGCTGGGGCAGGCGCCGCTGCGACCAGCAGAGTCCGTCGCCACCGCGCTCATCATCGAGACTGTCGGCTACACCAGCGGCTTTCTGGGCCATCGCCGGCAGCGCTGCGTGGATTTTGAGACAGTTCGCTCTTTGCTCCTGATCTCGGTCCCGGCGGCAGTACTGGCGTCGCTTGCTGCAGGCACTGTGCCCGACCGGGCTCTTCTCCTCCTGATCGGGGCCGTGATGTTCCCGCTGGCGTGGCTGCTCTCCCGGTCGATCCACGAGGGACATAGTAGCGAAGGCGGAGAGTCCCCAGGGGGCCACCCGGGAGGGAAGCTCCTCACCGCGGCCGATGGCCGGAAGTACCAGTTCGCCCCGGAGACCCGCCCGGGAGCGGCCGCCGCCCTGGCCGGTTTGGGCGGGGTGCTGGCTGGGCTGGTGGGCATTGGCATCGGTGAGGTCACCAACACCCAGCTCATGGTGCGCCGCCACATGCCCCCTCGGATCTCCATCGCCACCAGTGTCCCGGTGGTCCTTGGGACGGTGGTGGCGGCGAGTCTCGTGCGCCTCCTCACCCTACGTCAGACGGGCCTGGCCGTCCCCTGGAACCTGGTGGCCCCCACCGCGATCGCGGTGCTCATCGGCGGCCAGCTCGCACCCCTGGTGACCCGCCTCGTGCCAGGGCTCCGGCTGAAGCAGTTCCTGGTGGTGCTCTTCATCTTCATTGGCCTCAGCACCTTCCGGTCCGGGCTGGCTGGCTAGGAGGCCAATATGACGTGCAGCTTAGCGGCGATGCATGTGGGAGCCGGGACTGGAGCCCAGCTGGACCACCGGAACGACAGTGGTGCAGTCTCTATGCGGCTCCCCACATTGTCCACACGCGAACAGGGGGGATAGAATACCTGCACATCTCCTCCCATTGAGGAGACTGATAGCACGCACTAACATGGAGGGACTATGACAGCCCAGAAGCGGAAAGTTACTGTCTTCAGCCAGCCAGCCTGGCTGAATGTTCTGCGGGAAGGTGAAAGAGTTTCTTTCACGGAAAGGTGTTCCCTACACTGAGCGTGACATCTCTAAGGACCCGACGGCCCTGCAGGAGTTAGAGCGCTATAAGGTCATGTCCACCCCGGTCACTGTGATTGATGGAGAGGTGGTGGTGGGGTTCGACCGGGCCAAGCTCGAACGACTGCTCAGCGCCTAGAGCGGCTCCGGACCGTGAGGTGCTGCACGCGTCTGGTGGCATGTGATAACGACGTTGGCGCCAGGGCTCAAAAGGAGCGCATCTAACGCCGCGCGGTGTGGGACCAGCCTAGGCCAGCAGCCACATAGCGCTCTGGGGCCAGTTCGAACGCCTGCCGGCAGTGCAAAGAGCAGAAGGCATACACCTGTCCTCGGAACACCACCTGCTCCGGAGCCCGGGCTACATTGACCACCATGCTACACACTGGGTCTACCGCAATCTCCACAGCTTCCATCTGCGGAGCGGCAGTACCGGCAGCTCCAGCGACCAGGCGCTCGATGTCCGGCAGCACTGCCTCAGCAGCGCGCCGCCCGGCTGTCACTGCTTCATCCAGCCGGTCGAAGTGATGGAGTTCCACCCCCGGCAACCGCGGGATCAGCAGCACGTCGGGGCTGGTCATGGCCAGCTGCAGCGCGGTGAGGTGGTGATAGGTGATCTCCAGGCTCTTGAGCAGAATGTCCACTGCCACCTCCAGCTCCCGGACCCGCGCCACATCCTTTAGGTAGCAGGCCAGACACTCCCGGGTGCCTGGCTCCAGGCGCACAGCCCGATCTGCCGGATGACCAACATGAACTGCGATCACCACCTCGGCCCCCAGAGCGCGAGCAGCGTCCACTGGTAGATTATTCAGCACCCCGCCATCTACCAGGTACTGGCCGTTGATCTCCACTGGCGGCAGGAGGCCGGGCAGGGCAGTGGTGGCCTGGAGCGCCGGCAGCAGTGGTCCCTGGGTGAGGAGCACACTCTGTCCCCGCTCAATGTCAGTGGTAGTCACCGCCAAGGGGATGGCCAGGTCGGCGAAGGTGGATTTCAGATGCGGCAGCAGTGGCTGGAAGAGCCGCTCCCAGCTCACCAGACCGCGCCGGGGGGCCAGGTACCCCAGCCCAGGACGCCTGAGCTGCTCCGCAGCTTGGCAGATGTCTGCGGCCCTCATCCCACCTGCGGCCAGTGCGCCAATGAGTCCACCCATGCTGGCGCCGGTGATGACGCTGGGGACAATCCCAGCCTCCTCCAGCACAGCGAGCACTCCGATGTGCGCCAGGCCCCTGGCTCCGCCGCCGCCGAGGACCAGTCCAACGCTCTTCATACTTGTGTGCCCAGGCCTGCTACGAAGCACCAATCCTCGCCTAAACTTGGTTGGACTGCGACGCTTTTGGGTAGCGCTCAATGTGACCACAGATCACGGCTCCTGCTGCACCGCTGGCCTCGTCCTCGAGCTGTGCCGCATAGCGCGCCAGGTCATCTCGAAACACGGTGAGTGCCTGGATGCGCTGGTCTAGGTCCGCGATCTTGGCAGCTAAGAGGGCCCGCACATGCCGGCAAGGAGTCTGTCCCTCCTGGCGGAGGTCGATGATCTCCTTGATCTCCTCTAGAGAAAGCCCCATGGCTTTGGCCTTCTTGATGAAACGGAGTCGGTTGGCGTCCTCCTTGCCGTAGAGGCGGTACCCAGACTCAGTACGTTTGGGCGCGCTGAGCAGCCCCACCTGCTCGTAGTAGCGAATGGTCTTGGGGTTAAGATCCAGCTGCTCGGCGAGCTTGCCGATGAACATCCCTACAGCCACGCTGGTCACCTCCCACACTCATCTCCACCTACCCTACACCTTCCAGACAAATGGAAAGTCAAGAGGAGCCAGGTCTGACCGCTGATCACTTTCACAAGACGGCCTCAGCAGTTTGGAGCCACGGGAAGTAGCGCAGCTGGGGCGGGGGCAGATGGGCTCGGATGAAGTGCACGCCCAGCCGGACGGTGCGCCGCCACACAGCCAAGCCCTGGATGCCCACCCGGAGCAGGGACAGGCGCGGGCCTTTGCGCTTGCAGGGGAGGCGGACCGCAGGGGTCTGCTGGGCCACCGCCTGGCCCACGGCGGTCCACAAGACCAGGGCCACTCCCACCAACAGGGTAAGCCGGGCGAGGGAGGCCGGGGTGCGGAACTGGGTCCACTCCAAGCGCACCCCCAAGCGACAGCCTTTCGTGTCTCTGAACTGCTCCTCCACCGCCATGCGCCGATCGTACAGCGCCACCAGCTCAGCCAGGGGCACCG
>JACQHA010000290.1 GCA_016199255.1 Deinococcus sp. | reverse complement strand
GGAGCGCTGGTCATCGTGCTCCTGGCCTGCGCCCTGGTGCTGGGCCGCCAGGCCATGGCGGAGTACTTGGAAGTGCCAGCAGTGCGGGTGCCAGCGGTTATGGGCTATCCACTGACCCAGGCAGTACAGCTCCTGGCCGAGGCGGGGCTCACCTATCAGGGAGCCGAGGCGCTCCTGGACCCAGCTAGCGGCTACCAGCGGCGGGACCTGAGTGTGCCGCCAGGGACAGTGATTGCCCAGACCCCGCCCCCCGGGCAGAAAGTGAAGCTGGGCCGGATGGTGCGCCTAACCATTAGCGAGCTCAGCGCAGTGGTGGCGGTGCCTAGTGTGGTAGGCCGCACCGTCGACCAGGCCGAGCGCCTCTTGGCTGAGGCCGGCCTGGCAGCGGGGCGGCGCACCTCTACTCACAGCGACGCCCCCGCCCAGGAGGTCATTGCCCAGGAGCCGCCAGCCGGCGCAGTGCTGTCCAAGGGCAGCACTATAGCCCTTTTGGTCAGCCAGGGCCCCTGGCAGCGCTTTACAGTGGTGCCGGCGCTAGAGGGCCTAACCCGCCCGGCTGCCGAGGCGGTACTGCGGCTGGTGGGGCTGACCATGCCCGAGGCTGAGGAGCGCTACGACCCCACCAAACCCCTGGGCAGCGTGCTGGAGCAGTCGCTGCCCCCAGGCACCAGGCTCAGCCCCGGCACCCCCATTAGCCTGGTGATCAACCAGAACGCCGGCTTCGGCTGGATCACCGTGCCAGACCTGGAGGGCCTGAGCCGCGACCAGGCCCAGCAGCTCTTAGAGGGCCTGGGGCTCCGGGCGGAGCAAACTGGCACCGAGCGCAGTTCCCGGTTTGCTCGAAACCTGGTGCTCTCCCAGACCGAGCGCGCCGGGCTGGCAGTGCGGCCAGGCAGCACCGTGCACTTTGTGGTCAACGACTACCGCGGCGCGCCGCCGCCCCAGACCCAGGTGACAGTGGACTACACCGAGACCGCCCCCCTGGGCCGGGTAACCATGGAAATCCTGGACTTTAACGGCAAGCGACAAGAGGACCTGGGGGCGCTGACAGCCGGCCAGCGCGTTAACAGGCAGCTCACCGTGCGCGGCGAGTACAGCATCAAGCTGCTGCGCGATGGGGTGCTGGTGCGCCAGTTCCCCATCGGGCCCTAGGAGGGATCGACCTGCTGCCTTTACCCATCCCAGCCATTGCTCCTTCTATCCTGGCCGCTGACTTTGCCCGGCTGGCAGAGCAGGTAGGGCAAGTGGCGGCAGCAGGGGCCCAGGTCATTCACTTTGACGTGATGGATGGCCACTTTGTGCCCAATTTGACCTTTGGTCCACCGCTCATTGCCGCCTTGCGCCGCCATTTCCCCGAACTGTTCTTTGACGTGCACCTGATGGTCACCGACCCAGGGTGGGTAGCGGCAGAAGCCATTGCCGCCGGCGCCAGCCAGGTGTCGGTGCACCCTGAGTCCACCCCCCACCTGCAGCGGGTCCTAGCCCGCATCAGAGAGCTAGGAGCCAGGGCCGGGGCGGCCCTCAATCCCTCTACCCCCCTAGGGGTACTGGAAGACGTGCTGGACGACCTGGACCATGTGCTGGTCATGAGCGTGAACCCGGGGTTCGGCAGCCAGCAGTTCCTGCCCCACACCCTGGCCAAGCTGCAGCGCTCTAGAGCCCTGCTCCCTCCCCAGGTCACCATTGGGGTGGATGGGGGTATTAACCAGCACACCGCGCCCCAGGTGCTCTCAGCCGGCGCCGGCTTACTCATTGCCGGCTCTGCCGTGTTTGGCCCTGACCCCGGCCGGGCCTTCCGTGACCTGGCAAAGGTAGTGGCCCAGGCGCCAGTTAAGCCCAGTGGAAAGGCACCGTAAGAGCCTATGGTTGCAACGCGCCAGGAAATCTGCTAAAACACTGCAGCTTAGGTGGCCCAGCCACCTAGAGCTCCAAGCGGCTGGTGCCACTCCATGGGGCCGCTGGGAAAGGGAAAGACAGGCGTGCAACACCAAAGACCCAATCCAGGTCAACTGGCAGGAGGATTTCGTGCCGGACGTGACCTTTGGGCCATTGCGGTTGACAAAGGGTGTGGCCTGTGCTAACCTTGCCGGCGATGGAACTGACCGGTCAGTTCTATCCTTATATCCATGGAGGGCGGCAGGTGCGATGCGCGTCCCGGGGCCCGACGCCGGGGCAGCGCGTGGATCAGTCAGGACCGGGATACCCGGGGCAGTGCGAAAAGGAGGAGGCAAGTCCGTCAGTGGGCGGAGCCGGTGATCTTTTTAGTTCCCGAGGGCGCTTCAGCGCTTTTTTTGTGGGAACAGCACCGGTGAATGCTTGAGGTATGATTCAGACTCCAGACTTCGGAAGGAGTGTAGTAGTTATGCGTAAATTCGGTGGAGTTTTTATATTGCTGGCACTACTTACTAGTGGCGCCGCGCTGGCCCAGATCTCGGTGGAGAGTGTACCGCCAGCGCGGGTTGTGTGTTCCGGCAACGGTCTAGCCGATACGGACCTAGACCGCAACGGTCAGCTAGACGGTCCCGACCGTGACAATCCCACCGACCCTATCACCGATCGTGACATTGTAATACTGACCAACCGCGCAGGCCGAGAGACACGGCTAGGTCTGCGCGAGGACCTGATCGCTGTCTGCGCCTCTGAGATCCAGCTCACCTCTGACAGCACCCAGGCAGCCACTGTTACCGTGTTCCTGGTGGATGCCCGGGGCAACATCCTGCCTGAGGAGACGGTGCGAATCGAGATCGAGGCTGGGATTGCCACCCTGGACAACACCCCTCTTGGCGAGAACGTCTTAGAACAGCTCGCCCCCGGCCTGGAGGAAGTGACGCTGGGCACCGAGAGCGACAGCGCTGTGACCTCCACCATCCTCAGCCAGGTGTTCTCCCAGAACCAGGCGGTAGACGCCATCCCACTGGGCGACGGCCGCTACGTAGCCCGCTTCTTCGCTGGCAACACCGCTGGCCAAGTGCAGATCAAGGCCACCTGGACTAGCTCCAACGACCTGCGCCCAGATGGCCGATTACCCTTTGAGAGTTTAACCTTCAACCTGGTAGAGGTGGCAGATCTAGACAAACTCGTCGATGGCACACAACCTGCGGGGCCGACTAATCCGACTAATGTCCAGAACCTGTTGGCTACCAGTGCCAACGGCCTACCGAGCATCACCAGCCTAGTAGCGCTGCTCGACCCACCAGATCCAGGCACTCTTGCCCTGGCCCCTCTCCCTCCCGGAGTCCCCCCTCTTCCTGGCAGTGAGGGTGAGGTGTACTTGGAGTCATTCAACCAGCTTGATACACCAAGCGAACCTATCCCGGGTATCGGGGGTGCCAACGTCAACCCACAAGAAGTACGTGAGATCTTCATACTAGCCGACAACCAGACGCTGAACGCAAATCAGGAGGACCAGGCGACGGTAATGGCCTACCTCGTGGATGGGCGTGGTCGTCCGGTGAACAACAAGACTGTGACGTTCAACGTGGTACGCGGCACTGGCACTATCAGCGGTGTGGATGGCGGTGCCATTATCGCAGACAACGGCCGCTATGCGGCAGTATACACCGCTGGCAATACCCCCTCCCGGCGCATTGTGGACGCTGCTGGCAACGCGAGTTTCGTGGACGACGTGGTGCGGGTCACCATTGCCGACGGCACCCAGTTCCTCTCGGACGAGGTGCCCATCCGCCTCTTTGAGACCTCGGTCCTAAGTGCCTTTGCCTTCCCGGAGGAGATCACCAGGCTGCCTGCCAGCGGCGTCGAGCCCCTGCAGGAGAACATCAGCACTATCTCGGTGACGGTGCGGGACGGCCGGGGCGTCCTGGTGCCTGGCCTCACCGCTGATCTCCTGAACGCCGAGGTCATTGCCGGTCCTGGCGCTATCACCGAAGTAGCCGAGATCCCGCTGGAGTCTGGCTTTGGCTCTGGCGTGTACCAGGCCACCTACGTGTCGGACACTGCTGTGGGCCTCGCCCGGATCCGCTTCACTGATCTGTCCTCGGTACAGCGCCCCCAGGTGGACGTTGAGATCAACGTGGTACAGGTGGCTGGTGATCCCAATGGCATTGCTGTCGATTTCTTCCCCTCCAAGGAGGTATTTGGCTCCAACGCTAGTCTCTTCGAGAGGATCTGCGAGGGGGGCTTTGATCCACTGGGCAGGAGATTCTTCCGGTTTATTGGCGATACAGGTGCCGCACCAGATCCCCGGAACCTTGATCCTCGGTCTGAGTGCTTCGTCGAAGGCGCCGCCCCGGCGGCTGTGCAGGCGGCCCGTAACCGCGCCACCGGCGTGACTACGATTGGTAAGCTGCCCCTGAACGCCGATGGCCTTAGCGAGGCCCTGCTGGTAGCCCTGGCCACCAACCAGAACGAGCTGGCGGTCACCGATCAGTTTGTGGAGTTCAGGGTGACCCGCAACACCGGTCTGGTGACTGGCGCCACCGCCGAGCTGGTCGCTGGTGTAGGCGGGCTGGGCACTGGCGTCTACGTGAACACCTACCAGGCCGGCGCTGTGGCTGGTGCGGCTAACCGCCAAGGGGACGTTAATCCCATAACACGCGCCACGCTGATCAACGACTCTGGCGAGACCATCATCGGCAACGTGCAAGTGGCCCTTGAGCCCAACCAGGGTCCAAGGCTGTTTGTGTTCCCGCCGCGGCTGCCAGCCGACCAGCTCAGCCTGGCCACCATTGACATTATCGACTTCGACGCCAACACTGACCGGCTGGAGGAGTTCGTCAGCGACCGCTACGACATCGACATTGTGCAGGGCGGTGGCCGGATCATTGACGATCCCATCAACGATGGCACCGGCAGCGACCTGGTGGCCAACGACCATATCCAGACCGCGGTCTACCAGGCTGGCGCCGCCTTCCAGCCGGTGCAGTTCCTGGTCACTGACCGGGTCACCTCTGGTCTGCCCAGCTCCCGGGCCTTCTTAAACCTAGGCTCCCCCACAATCCTGACCGCCATTGCCTTCCCGAACGTGCTGGACCCCCGGGAGACTGCGGCCATCATGGTATTCGCCACAGACGAGTTCGGCAATCCAGTACCTGACCACAACATCATCTTTACTATTGAGGTCGGCAACGGCAGTGCGGTGAGTGGTGGCTTGCTGCTCGATGACGGCGGCCAGGGCGACGTGTTCGCCGACGCCTATCTCAACGACGGCATCTACTTGGGCGAGTTCGTCGCCTCCGCCACCGCCAGCACCGTAAGCGGCGAGGTGCGGCTGCGCATCAACGACCTCACTGACCCCACGCAGCCCACAGTACGCCTCAATTTGCTGGTGCTCAGCGACATTCGGTAATTCCCCGGACTTAGCCAGAGGAGGGCCCCCAGTGGGGGCCCTCTGCTTTGGGAACAACCACCTCCAGGCGACGTTTGAAGAAGCAAGGAGGGGAACATGGGACGCACCGCTCTAGCCCTCATCCTGGCACTGGTGGCTATAGCAGGCGCCCAGGAGGCCCAGGAGACGGTGCTCAGCGCCCTGAGCGGGCTGGAGGTGCGCGCCAGCGGCCAGGTGCCGGGCTTTGGCGCCAACCGGGCGGTGGATGGCAATCTAGCCACCTCCTGGTTCACTGACGCTGGCGCCTCGGGCACCTACCGGCTGGAACTCCTGTTCCCCGAGCCAGTGGTGGTCACCCAGGTGCAGCTCCGGGGGAACCGGGAGTTCGCCACCGGCTTCAACCTTACCCGGGCTAGGATCGAGTTCCTGGACACCACTGGAAATGTGGTACTGGCCCAGGAGGTGGACCTGAGCCCACCCCGCTTCGACCTAGACCTGGACATCAACCTGGTGCGGGCCCTGAGCGCTGTGCACCTGGTCGGCCTGACTACTGAAGGGCGCACCGTGGCTGGCCTGGCCGAGCTGACTGTCCTGGGCCGCTCCGGCGTGGCCGCTAGCCTGGTGCCCACCGATGCTGATGGCGATGGCCTCCCTAACTTCCTGGACACAGACTCTGACGGCGACGGCATTGACGATGCCGCCGAAGGCCTGCAGGACGCCGACGGCGACATGGTCCCCAACTACCTGGACACGGATAGCGACGGCGATAGCCTCTCTGACAGCCTGGAGGCTACCCGCGATCCCGACGGCGATGGCCTCCCCAACTATCTGGACCCGGACTCTGACGGCGACGGCATTGACGACGCCGCCGAAGGCCTGCAGGATGCCGACGGCGACAGCCTACCGGCTTACCTGGACCTAGACGCCGATGGGGACGGCATTGATGACACCATGGAGGGAACCACCGACACTGATGGCGACGCGGTCCCCAATTTCCTGGACCCAGACAGCGACGGCGATGGCATCCCCGATGCCCTGGAAGTGCTGGGGGAGCCTGACCCTGACGCCGATGGCCTCCCCAACTACCTGGACACTGACTCTGACGGGGACGGCATCAGTGACCGGGACGAGGGGGTGGGTGACACTGACGACGACACAGTTCCTAACTTCCTAGACCTGGATAGTGACGGCGACGGCAACACCGATACCCCAGCCCCCGGCCGGCTAGACAGCGACAGTGACGGGCTGTGGGATGATATTGAGGGAGATAGCGACCCTGACAGCGACCGCCTTCCCAACTCCTTAGATCCCGATAGCGATGGCGACGGCGTGAACGACCGGGACGAGGGCACCGGCGACGCCGATGGCGACGGGGTTCCCAACTTCCTGGACCTGGACAGCGACGGCGACGGCATCAGCGACCATGACGAAGCGGGCCGCCTCTAGAGGCGGCCCGGCTGATGCTGGTTACTGCTTCAGCCGCAGCTATAGCCCGCAAGCACGCTCTTAACGGCGTCCCGCACTGCCTTAGCCAGCTGGCCCCGGTTGGACTGCGCGCCCACACCGCCCACGGCGCTGCTGACGCTGCTCCGGATGGCGCTTAAGGTCGCGGCATCTAGGCAGGAATGAGGTAGCTGCTGGACTTCCACGTTGTCTACACCCGCCACTGAGAAGGCCCCCGCCGCTACCTGGCCGCGGAAGTGCACCACCACCCGCGCCCTGATGCTGTCCTCAAATACCGTCACCGGGTCCTCGAAGATGGTGACCGCTGCCCAAGCTGAGCCGAGCGCCAAGATGGACAAGATACCCAGGAAAATGACGCTTTTTCTGTTCTGCACAGTCCCTCCAGGTTCCCCGCCTCCCGCGGGACTGTACCGTACCCCAGGGCCTATTACCGTAAGCTCACAGGATTCTCACTGGGCTAGCCAAGTGCTTCTCCGGCAGAGCGGAGAGGCAGCAGCAGGGCGCAGATAGTGCCGCTGGAGCCACTTTCTACCAGCACTGTGCCGCCCTGGAGCTCCATCAGCCGCCGCACAATGCTCAGCCCCAGGCTGGCCGAGGGGTTGCCCAGCTGCAGATCGGTGGCCACCTGGAGGCGCAGCTGCTCCCCGGTCTGATAACAGGTGAGGGCCACCACCCCCCCAGGAGAGGCCCCCTTCACTGCGCCATCGAGCAAGTTGATCAGCGCTGCCTTGAGCTTGGGCCGGTCGGCTACTACCGCTAAGTCGTCGGGACAATCCAGGTCCAGCCGCTGCTGC
>JACQHA010000286.1 GCA_016199255.1 Deinococcus sp. | reverse complement strand
CCAGGGCTTAAGTTGGGACCCATGGTTTCAAACCCGCCCCTACAATGTGCCGTGCCAGCCAAAACCTACAGCAGTATAAACTCACTCAATCTTTATGCCAACCGCTGTCAGGTCATCGTCACCTGGAAGTTGATACAGTAACCCTATGCTCCGCTGGCTCTGGGTGGTGCCGGCGCTGGGTGTGGCGCTGTGGGCTAGTGGTGGCAGCTTGGTGCGTTATGTGAGCGATGCGACGCCGCCGCTAGTGGAGCTGCTCCCTGCTGGCCATGGCCGGCTGACGCTGCGCATCAACGATACGTCGCCGGTGCATTTCCGGACCTCTCTGGTGGGGCCTACTGGGGAGCGGGTCGAGACCGGGACAGCGTCAGGGAGAGTAGAACGCACCTTCCAGATCCAGCGTGCTGGCCTGGTGGAGGGCCGTTATACCTTAGCTGTGCAGGTAGTGGACTCCAGTTGGCGGCGCAATGCCGCCAGGACTGCCATGGGGTTTGTAGTGGACCTGACGCCACCCCGGCTCCAGGTACACCTGCCTTCGCAATTGGTGCCAGGCAGCACCCTGGCAGCTCTGATCACCGCTAATGAGGCAGTAAACGCTGTTTGGGCCGAGCTGGACCAGGTGCGGTATCAGCTGGTCCCCTGGGAGGAGGGATATGTCCTGCTGGCGCCCATCCCACTCTCAGCCACGCCAGGGCCGCGCCAGATTAGATTGCATGCCACTGACGCCCAGGGCAACACTGGCGTCTGGGAGGGGGCGGTGGAGGTAGTCTCAGATTCCCGATCGGTGCAGGACATTACCTTGCCCCCTGGTCCCGCAGCTTTGCTGGCGCCTGAGGCGGCGGAAGCCCGGCGGCAGGAGTCGGAACTCTACAACAGCTCGCTGGGTCCCGTAACCCCGAGGCGCTGGCAGGGGCCATTCCTCATGCCAGTGACTACTGACCGGGAGATCAGCTCCTCGTTTGGCAGCCGCCGCACCATCAACGGCGGGCCGGTGCATTTCCACTTGGGGCACGATATCCCTGCTCCGGTCGGAACACCGATTGTGGCCCCAGCTCCGGGCCTGGTGGTGCTGGCTCGGCAGGTGCCAGTGCGGGGTGGCCTCACGGTGCTGGATCATGGCCTGGGGCTGTACAGCGCCTACTTTCACCAGAGTGCGCTGCTGGTGCAGGAGGGTCAGGAGGTGGCAATAGGACAGGTGATTGGTCAGGTCGGGTCCACTGGGCTGTCTACTGGGCCACACTTGCACTGGGAGATGACCTTTTTGGAGGAGCCAGTGAACCCCTTGCAGTGGGTGGGGCGGCTTCCTTGGGAGTAATTGGCCTGTCTGGCAGGTTACACTGGTGGGAGGGTGGGATGGTGCGAGGCAGACTCTGGGTGGTGCTGGCGCTGGTGGTGGTACTAGCTGGGTATGGCGGCTGGAGGCTCTTCAAGCGCCCGCTGCCCGCTGTCCAGGCCACTCCCCAGGCGCCTCTGCGCCAGTTCCAGCTCAGCCAGCGCGATCTGAGCCAGGTGGTGGCACGCGCCCGCCAACAGGCGCAGCAAGCCGGCGGCTACGGCACCATCATCCAGCAATCGGCAGAGGCAGCACGGGCCGAACCTGCAGTGGTAACGCTCAGTACTGCCCAGGCGACTCAAGCCCAGGACCTGGCCCTGGTGCAGATTCGGGGCACCGTGACCCAAGTGAGTGACGGCCTGTTTACCGTCGATGACGGCTCTGGGCCAGTAATGGTAGAAATGGCTCCAGGGCTGGATGTGGCCGCCAGTGGGCTAGCGGCAGGGCGCCAGGTGACGGTGGTGGGCGCAGCATCAGGCGGGCGGCTAGCCATGCGGGATCAGGCAGACTTGCAGTTGCCCTAGAGGGGGAGCCGGTTTGACAGCTGCTAGACGGTATGCTTCAATGAGCCCGGGCCAGCCGGACCACAGCCGCCAGTGGGGCGGATACAGGACTTGGGGGGAGAGCAGGCGCTGTCAGTTGCCTGTTTTCTGGAATGGCGCACAGTTAAGCTGGGGAAGTAGGCCCGGTGGGGGCCTGGCTCTGGTGGAGGGGGAGTGACGGTGGGGAAGGTCTTGCCGGTGCTATTAGGATTGATCATAGGCCTGGCTCTGGTCATGACCTTTGTGGTGATCAAGGACGAGGGCGTGGCCAATTTTGCCATTGGGCTGCCCAGTGCCATTGAGCCGGGCGTCCCCTTTGAGCTCACAGTGCGGGCGCTGGGGGACAACGGCCAGCGGCTGCGCACCTTCAGTGGGCAGGTGCGCTTAGGTGCGGTGCTGGCCAGCGGGCAGGCGGCCAGTGGGGTGCGCTTCGATCCACCAGAAATCAACCTGC
The DNA here is from genome assembly GCA_016199255.1 of Deinococcus sp. Taxonomy (GTDB): domain Bacteria; phylum Deinococcota; class Deinococci; order JACQHA01; family JACQHA01; genus JACQHA01. The sequence goes on along the minus strand of JACQHA010000286.1, from coordinate 1,021 downwards.
GCAGCGGCGAAGCTACCGCCCGGGTGGTGCTGGTGGCTGATCGTAGCTACGACAGCCTGGCGCTTACCATTAACGGCGGCCGCACCCTGGTGCGCAGCAGCCCGGTGGCAGTGGCTAGTGCCGGCACTGCCGGTACCAGAGCGGCCACGCCCCCTGCTACCCTGTTGCCCAGCAGCCCCCGCCCCGCGGAAACCACCAGCGCGGCGCCTAGCGAGCCCGCCCCCGGGCAGGTGATCGCCCGGGCGCCTACTGAGCCGGCCCAGACTTCCAGTGTGACCTCGTCCACCACAGCTAGTGTGGGCAGCAGCAGCCAGGGTGGCCTGTTTGGCCGCCGGGAGCCGGCTATTCCTGAGTCGGGAGTGGTACCTCAGGCGGCGGCGCCAACTGATACTGCCCCAGTACCAGCTGCCGCCAGCTTGCCCAGTGCTTTAAGCATGACTGATGCCACGGCGCTGGCCGGCATGGATATCACCGGCAAGTGGGTCGGGGCTGCCTGGGGAGATTACGACAACGACGGCGACCCGGACCTGTACGTCTCCCAGTGGGCGGCCCCGGGCAGACTGTACCGCAACAGTGGCAACGGGCGTTTTGTTGACGTCACCGACAGCGCTGGCGTCAACACCGGCGACGCCCGCGCCACGGGGGTGAGCTGGGCAGATTACGACAACGACGGCGACCTGGACCTGTATGTGGCGCACCGGGGCGGGAATAACTTCCTCTATCGCAACGATGGCGGCACGTTCACTGACGTGGCGGTGGTGGCGAAGGTGCGCTCGCCGGGGCGGGACAGCCAGATTGGCGCCTGGGCAGACTACGACAACGATGGTGATTTAGACCTGTTTGTGGCTAACAAAGATGGCAGCTTGCTCTACCGCAACATGGGACGCGATCCTGCTGCCGGCGAGGTGGTGTTTCAGGAGGAGACTGAGGACTCGGGCCTCCTTCCCTTTGTGCAAAACGCCAACGCCAATAGCGCGGCCTGGGCGGACTACGATAGTGACGGGGACATGGACCTCTACGT
>JACQHA010000285.1 GCA_016199255.1 Deinococcus sp. | reverse complement strand
GTACTGTGAAGTGGTTCAACCGCAACAAGGGCTTTGGGTTCATCTCGCGCCAAGCTGGCCCTGATGTGTTCGTGCACATTACGGCCCTGCCCGAGGGCCTGGCCCTGCGGGATGGTGACCAGGTGTCGTTCAACATCGTTGAGGGGCGCAAAGGCCCCCAGGCAGCGGACGTCACCCGTCTGTAAGAGCCTCTGCCCAAGCAGGCACCCCGCTTAAGGGCGGGGTGCTTTTTATTGCCGGTCCAAGCGCACCCCAGGGCTCTGGAAGAGCCCCGCGCCGCCGGCAGCTACCAGCACGTTATTATCAGATTCCAGCACGGCACTGACTACCCCAACCAGCACCGCAGCCACTGGCGCCAGGCTGTCGCAGGTGACGGCCTTGCCCGACACGGTGCCTACCAGGTCGTGGCAGTTCCCCCCTACCAGCGAGGCATGGTCAGCCAGCTGCACCACGCCGCTCACCACCTGCTTCAGTACAAAGTTCGTGCTAGTGCCGCTGACACTGAACACATAGGTGCCGCTCAGCTGGTCGCCAGCCTGGGACAGGTTCACGCTGGCGACGCCAGAGCCAAAGGGGCTGTCCACCACTGCGCCGAACAGCCCGGCAAACGGCCCGGACTCCGCAGGAAGAATATTCTGCACGCAGTTCGCTGCTAATAGCGGCAGTGCCAGCACCACCAGGGATAAAGTCCAGTACGCTCGTCTTAGCCTCACAGCGGTGCTAGCATACCCAGCGGGAGGTGACAGTGAACAAACAGCCCCAGGTGGTCGTGGTGTGTACCGGCGGCACGATCAGCATGCGTCCTGACCCCAGTGGCGCTGCAGTGCCAGCCTTGTCCGGTGCTGATCTCTTGCGCAGTGCCCCTAGCCTGGCGCAGCACGCGCAGCTGGTGGTAGATGACTTTGCCCACATCCCCGGCTGGCAAATGACCCCAGAGCAGATGTTTGCCCTCGCCCAGAGAGTCCAAACCCACCTGGGCAACCCCCAGGTGGCGGGAGTGGTGGTGACCCATGGCACGGACACTATTGAGGAGACAGCGTATCTACTGGACCTGACCCTCACCGCCGAGCAGCCAGTGGCAGTAGTAGGCGCCATGCGCCACAGCGCCGAGCCTAGCTGGGATGGGCCGGCGAACTTGCTGGCGGCGGTGCGCACGGCGGCTGCGCCCCAGGCCAGAGACCAGGGCGTTTTGGTGGTGCTGCACAACCAGATCCACGCCGCTTCAGGGGTGCGCAAGACCGACAGCGCGGCGCTGGATACGTTCAAGAGCCCCTTTGGCCCGCTGGGGATAGTGGACGACGATGGGGTCTTCTTCCACCGCCGCAGCTGGCGGCGGTGCCACATCCCGGCCAAAACCATTGTCACCCCAGTGGACCTGATCAAGGTGGCCGCCGGCTCAGATGATCGCCTGATCCGGGCCAGCGTCACCTCTGGCGCTAAAGGATTGGTGATCGAGGGCTTCGGCCGCGGCCATTTGCCCCCCAAGGCGGTGGACGGGGTACGCTTTGCCCGGGAACAGGGCCTGCCTGTGGTACTCTGTTCCCGCTGCGCTGCTGGCCGGGTCCTGGACACTTACGGCGGGGTGGGAGGAGGCCGCGATCTGCGGGCCATGGGGGTGATTTTCGGTGGCGATACCAGCGGCCCGCAGGCGAGAATCCAGCTGATGCTAGCCCTGGGGGCCGGGGGAAACGTGGCGGAGTATTTTTAGAGAACCAGGGCGGACACGTAGGTCCGCCCCTACCGCTCTAGGCGTATAATCGGCAGGTGAGTACCCAATGAGGGCCACAGGGGGAGTTCTATGGTGATCCGTATCTTTCACGCCCGGGTGAAACCGGGCAGGATAGCCGATTTTGAGGAGGCCTACCAGAGGATCTTGCCGGAGCTGATGAAAGCTCCCGGCATCCGCACCGCCGAGCTGGCCCAGAACTTAGACGACCCTGAGGAGGAGGTGGCGATCACGTTCTGGGAGACCCCAGAGGCCTGCCAGCATTTCACTGAGGGGAAGAAGTACCGGAGCCTGGTGACCCAGCTGCTCCCCCTTTTGGATGAAGTGCCCAATATTAAGGTTTATCAAGTGAAAGCCGGGCTGCGCTCTGCCACACTGGAGTAGCGCTCCCTGAGCACCAAGCTATGAGTGGCCAGTTTAGATTGCCGGAGGGTATCGACCTATCTAACCCAGTAGCTGGCCTGCTGCTGATTGCCGCCGCACTAGTGCTGGTTTACCTGGCCATCAGAGTATTGAGCAGCATCGTGCGCTTGGCTACCAGCCTGCTGGTAGTAGCGGCCCTATTAGGCGCGGCCTACTACTTTTTCCCTAAAGAAACCATGGGCATTCTCAACGCCGCCATTGAGTTCTTCACCATGCTGTTCCAGCGCCTCACTGGCGCCTTGCCCAAGGGGTAGGGCACCAGACTCGTATACCCAATCATATGGCTGGCTACGTGCTGCTTTACGACGGCCAATGCCAGTTCTGTACTAGATCGGTAGCCCGCTTAAAGCGCCGGGACCGCCTGGGCCGCCTGGAGTTCTTGCCCTCCCAGGACCCCCAGGCACCGCGGCGCTTTCCCCAGGTGACGCCGGAGCAGTGCGCCCAGGCCATGCAGCTCATTGACCCCCGGGGCCAGGTTTCCCAGGGGGCCGATGCCCTGGTGCGGATCCTCTGGCTCTTGCCCGGTGGGCCGCTAGTGGCCTGGCTTTATGCTGTTCCCGGCGTGCCTTTTCTTGCTCGGTATCTCTACCGCTGGGTGGCGAAAAACCGCTACCGCCTGGGCTGCCAGGGAAGGAGCTGCCAGGTAAAGCAGCCAAACTAGAGCACTTTTCAGCCGAGTGTAGCCTGGCCCCTGGGTAGGGGATACATTGACCTGAAAAACCGGTATAGAGCCGCCAGTGGGACTTGCCCTGGCGGCTAAGTTAGAATATCATTATATCAATATGACTAATGAACCAGGCCGGGTGGCGCTGGCCAGGGACAGCGTGATCCCCCTGTACTACCAGCTCAAAGAACTCCTGCGGGAGAGGATCGAAGCTGGGGAGTGGGAACCGGGGAACCAGATTCCCACAGAGGAAGAGCTCTGCGAGCGTTACAAGGTCAGCCGGATCACGGTGCGCGAGGCCATCCAGGGGCTGGTGAGCGAGGGTCTCCTCTACCGGCAGCAGGGGCGGGGCACGTTTGTGGCCAAGGCCAAGATCCAGCAGGGCCTGCAGCGGCTCACCAGCTTCACCGAGGACATGCAGCTCCGG